>JBGSLW010000073.1:0-16602 GCA_041740495.1 Pirellulaceae bacterium | reverse complement strand
AGGAGTACGAGTAGGAGTACGAGTAGGAGTACGAGTAGGAGTACGAGTAGGAGTACGAGTAGGAGTACGAGTAGGAGTAGGAGTAGGGGTTAGAGATAAGAGTACGTGTAGGAGCTGGAAGTACGTTTCAGTCCTCTCAGCGTTGCAGCTGTCGGATATGGCATGGGCCGATTGGGGCGCGCGACGTTTGCCTACGCCGCGTGAAGCGCGCGTTGCTGCCGCGCGGATTGAACCCAGCGGCGAACGGCGGCGCGATCCGGGGAGGGGCTGCCGCGAAGGATCCGCGATCCGTCCTTCGTACCGCACAGGGCCTCCAGCCGATCGAACAATCCGTCGGGATCCTCTGCCGATAGGCGCTCAGGATCCGTGACGTGACAAGCTACCAGGAGCTGGGCATCGTGGCCGCGCAGGTGGGGAATGGCGACCACCAGGCGGGCCTGGGCTTGCCATAGTCGTACTGTTTCGGCGGTGATTCGTTTTTGCTTGAGCAGCTTGGCGATTTCCTCGGGGTTGCGATTCAGCAAGTCGCCGACCGTTGTGATTCCGATCTCCCCCAGTGCGGCGGCCGACTTGGGTCCGATCGACGGGGCGGCTTCGACGGGATCTTGGATGCGGAGGAGGATGCCCGCAACGTTGTGCTCGGTCGGTCGCGTCGATTCCACCGAGTGGCGGTCAACCCGAGGGGGGAGGGTAGGAAGTGGATCAGCCACCGGCGAAGGGTCGTGGTCCATCCAATCGCTCCAATGTTCGGCGGCCTCCAGCATCGTCATGCGGCGGATTCGTGCCCAGCGATCCGCGCCGGCGCTCGAAGCGACCTGCTGCGGCTGGCGAAACGCCAACCGGCTGTACCCGTTTCCCCTTTGCCAGTGGGGACGCGTCGAGGCCAACCCGCGCATCCAACGGTTGATTCGATCGATCCGGTAGTGCTCACGGACGCCTGCCTGCCCCACATGGTCGGCCAAGCGCCGGATCAAGTGGTCGCCGGTCATCGCGTCCAGTTGTTCTGGATCCAGGATCCCGCATTCCACCAAGACGCGGGCGTCATCCGCCGAAAGTCCGGGAATGCAAACTTGGAACCACACGCAGGCCTGCCAGCGATCGATCGTCTCGACGGAGACTCGCAGATCGCATACGGCGCGAACCAGATCCTCGGGTTCCCACCGCAACAGTTCGGCGATCCTGTCGATCCCTGTGCGCTGCAGGGCATTTAATTCTGCGGAACTAAACAAGTGCGTTGTCGATAGGCGACTCTCAAGGTGCACGGGCGCATCCCAGGACTCGCCAGCGCCGTGGGGCGTCGGAGAGAATCCAGCGGACGTCGCCTGAAACCCTGGGCGTTCGATCGGAAATCGATAAACGACTTCGGCATCGGCGTCGCTCTCGATCTGCCATCGGCCAGCGGGTGGCTGGCGACGGGGGGTCGCAGGGGTCGAGGCCAATTCCACCGCCTGGGTGGGCGTTGCGAGCGCGAGCTCACCCAGCGTCCAAGCCGACCACCGAGGGAGCTCGCAGATCACCGGCTTCCCTGCCGCAAAGACACGGGCGGCGTCCGCGTTGGAGACGACAATCGCCAGCTGGACCTGCCGCGCCTCGGCCAACAGGACCTGCAAGGTGGACGCTGTTTCATTGCCATCGAGCTGCTGCAACGGTTCGTACAGCCAAATCGGCAATTCGCATCCCTGTTCCCTTAGCACTCGAAACAGAGCCAACGCCAAAGCCAATCGCGTTTGGGTTCGACGAGCGTCGGAACAGGCCGAGACCCAGATCGTTTGGCCGTCCACCAGAACCAGGCGGAGGGCCGGGAACGCGTCGACGCAGAGTTCGACTCGGGCGACCCGCCCGGCGGTCATCCTCGCAAGCAATTCGGAGGCGATCGTCCAGAATCGTTCCGATCGGGGCCCGTTCGACCATTGCGGGAACGCCATGCGGCGGTGCAAACTTTCCAGCTCGCAGTGAATCCGGTGGATCCCGGCGGCGAGTTGCTCCAATTGGGCTTCGATCGCGTCCCGGCCCGCCGGAGTCCGTTGCAATTCCAAGCTCAACGCATCGTGTTCGCGTTCCAGCGCCCGTTCTCGATTTTCCTCTTGCTCGATCTCGCGCTCCAGTCGAGCTCGATCGCGACGGCTCGCCTCCAGTTCGTTCCAAAGGGGGGTCGCAACGTCCGGCGACAGGGACGGAGCCGGCGTCGGTACGGACAGAGGATGAGAATCGCCTTGCCGGCTTCGCGCAAGCCAGTACCCCTGTTGCTGTGCGTCGCGCAAGAAGACCTCGGTGGGATGCGCGACGAGGTGGGCGCCGGCCGGGTCGATTTGGACCAAGGAGTCGAGAATTTGCTGGCGTCGCTCGGCGGCGTTCTGCCAGCGGCTGTCGATGGCCTGGAAACAAACTCGCAGTTGTTTCAATTCCGCCGCGGTGGTGCGGTAACGTACGTGCCGGTATTGCTCGCGAAGCTCATCGCAGATTGCTTCGAGCCCCTGGCGAATGGCCGGGACCGTCTCGGACGCGGCGGTTGCGACGGCTCGCGGCTCCAACACGCTGGCCGGCGATCCATCGCCCAGCGTCGCCGCCGGCAACGCCCGTTCGATCGCCTGCACCAATTCTTGGACTCGATGGTAAGGGTGCTGCGGATCGTCGATCGGGAGCGACTTCTCCGACTTCGCCTGTTGGCGAATCTCCAACCGCCGCGCCTGAATTTCCTGTTGGACATTGTGCCAGGCGTGCAACTGTCGTTCCAACTCGTCCAAGCGACCGTAGAGAGCGGGGAGCGGATCGAGTTGCCGGTCACCGTCGGCGGGCGTCGCCGACCTCCGCGTATCGATTCGTTTCTCCAGCGCCGCGATGCGGCGATCGAGTTCATCGCGGCGTTGGACCGCCAACTGCAACGCCCGGCGGGTCCGCTCCAGTTCGTCGCGCCGTCGCCGCAATTCCGCTTCCGATTCGGTGCGCCGCGCCTGCTGGGCGCGGCGCTCTTCCGCCAGATCGTTGTGCAGACGATTCTTCAACGAATCCAAGGAATCGATTTGCGCGTTCAACGACTGGCGGTCGTCCCCCAGCAGCTCGCGCCCCGATCCGAAGCGCTGTCCCGTGGCTGCGGCTTGCGACCCGAAGAGGTTGTGCAAGAGTGTCGCGAGTCGACTCCAGTTGGTCGCGCCGTGAGTCATCGATCCGTCGACCAGCAAGTCCCATAATTCTCGGTTCAACCCAACCGCCGGGTGGATGTCACGCGACATCATCCCGGCCCATTGTCCATCCGGATGCAGGGCGCATCGCACCCACGGTTGTTCCGACGTCGCGCGCACGTAGGTTCCATCCTGGTTCATCCCCAACCAGCCGCGGTAGGGGGCGGCTTGCGTCTGGGCCGCTGAACCTGCCACAGGCGGTGAAGGACCAAACAGACAATCGGCGATCCAACCCACCAGGCTTTGGGGAGGGTTCGGTTCGATCAAGATAGTGAGCCCGTCACCAAACGTCGCTGAGATCGATGGGTGTGGAAATCGATCAATTCCAAAATCCTGAAGTCGCATCGCGATTCTCCGAAAAATCCTTTTCGCGGGAGGCGCCGTGTCCATCGACAGTCCAATTCGCCGGATCGGTCTTCGCCATTCGCGGCAAGAAATCCGATCGCGCCAGTTGGGACGGGAATCGATCGCGGAATTCCAACCGCGGAGACGACACCCTACCCAATTTACCGCACCGGCCGAATTCGACCTACATCAATTCCTGGACTGCCTGGAACGGCCCTGGACGTCCGCGGCGAGTGGACTACATTGGACGACTTGCTAGCAGATGAGTCGCTGATTCCTTCGCATAGTCTTTGGAGCATCGCCGTCCATGTTCTTGCAGTCGTTTCCGCCGATGGGGGTGTACGAGACGCTATTTCGCTTTGCGGATGCGACGGGGAAGTACATGGGGGATGCCGGCACGCATCCGTGGGCTCAGGGGTTTCCGCTCACCGAACCGCTCCCCGGGGGACCCGATTTGCCAAGCGAAGTTCGTTTCGGTGCGGCCGATTTGAAATACCCAACGGCCACCGGCCAAGCGCTGCTGCGCGAAGCGATCGCCGACTATTACAACCACTTTTATCGAGCCGGAATCACCGCGGACAACGTCGCCGTGTTTGCCGGGGGACGTCCCGCGATCTATTGTGTGATGTCGTTCGCCCTCCCGGGTACCTCCGTGGTGCTGGCCGAAACCGAATATCCACCGTACCACGATGCCCTGCAGCTGTTGGGGCGACGGCGATTGGTTGTCCCCAGCAACGAGTCCAACCGGTTCCGCCCGCGCCCCGCCGATTACCCCAACGCGCCCGCACCCGGCGATCGCCAGGTCTTGTTGCTCACCAGCCATCCTTGCAACCCCACCGGTGTGACGCGCAGCGAAGAGGAGCTCGCTGAGCTGGTCGCGCGATTCGCCAGCCCCCACTGCGGCGCCATCTTCGACGAGGCGTACGAGTTCTTCAACGCAGACGCTCCACGGAGCGCCCTACAGTACATCCGCAACCTCGACGAAAGCAACTTCTTTATCGTCGGCGCTGCGACCAAGGGGCTGCAAGTTCCTGGGATGCGCATCGGGTGGTTGATCGCTTCGCAGAAACACATCGAGATCTGTCGCAATTTTTCCTCGATCGCGATGGGGGGAGTCGCCCGGCCTTCACAGATTTACGTTCAACAGCTCTTGGAGTTAGGGCGGGTCACCCAAGCGCGGCAGGCAGTCGCCGAATTCTACACGGGGCAGCGCAACCGCTACGCCGAGGGCCTGCAACAGCTTGGGTTGGAACTCTTTTCCGGTAACGGCGGGTTCTACCACTGGCTCAAGCTCCCCGGCGGGATGACAGCCGACGAGTTCAACGAGCGGCTCTTCCGCCATCAGGCCGCGATTCTGCCCGGCCAGGTTTGCGACATGGCGGAGCGCCCCAGGCACGATTCTCCCCTGCGCCAATTCGTCCGATTTTCGTTCGGCCCCCTTCGAGCCGAAAGTTACGCCGAGGACATGGAAATCTTGGCGGCGGCTCTGCGGGGTTAGCGCCGATCCCAATACGTGGCGATCCCCCTCCCTCTTCTCTCTCCCCGGCAACGTGGAAGCGGTTAAGCGAATGGACTAGGGGTAACGCATACGAATGGACTGGCGAGCAAGGCATTGTTCAAGAACACACACTTCCGCTTGCAATGGAGATCAGCCGCATGGCGCTAGCCTGCGGTTTCTTCACACATCCATCACCGGAAACCGCAGGCTAGCGCCATGCGGCTGATGCTTTTGGACAAGATGTTTTGGGGGCAAGGCCCGGTTCTCCGACGCCGTGAATTTCCGATGAATACTGCGGATTTCCGCGGGGCCCATGGTTGAACCGAATATCCGCTCCCCGGAGAATCTATGGAATCACTTTTTGGAGAGCAATGGACATGACCACCTTGAATTCGGTTTGGTTCCGTGGCGCTTGTTGCGCTTGGATGTTCTGTATCTTTTCGCACGCGCTGGTAGCTGCGCCACCGAATGCAAATTCCACTGCGATGCAGGAGCCTCCCATTGGTTCGCCCGCAGCGGCGCGACCGATCGACGGCAAGCAGCTACCGTCGCCGGATCCGAAGTTCGGCGGAGTCATCACGCACAGGGCACTCGAATCGAAGCCCTGGTGGGCGCCCAGGATTGTTCCACCCCAAGGCGCTCCCAACATCCTGCTGGTGATGACGGACGATTCCGGATTCGGCGTGCCCAGCACGTTCGGCGGCGTGATCCCGACGCCGACGATGGACCGGATCGCTAAAAGCGGATTGCGCTACAACAACATCCACTCGACGGCATTGTGCTCCCCGACCCGCGCCGCCTTGATCACCGGGCGAAATCACCACTCGGTCGGCTTCGGGGTCATCTCGGAACAATCGACCGGGTACCCTGGCTACAACAGCATTGTCCCCAAAGACAAGGCGACGATCGGTCGGATTCTCAAAGATAACGGTTACGCCACGTCCTGGTTCGGCAAAGACCACAACGTTCCGGCATTTGCCGCGAGCCAGGTCGGACCATTCGAAAACTGGCCGATCGGCCAGGGATTTGACTACTTCTATGGCTTTGTCGGCGGCGACGCCAACCAATGGCAGCCGAACCTGTTTCGCAACACCACGCAGATCTATCCCTTCCAAGGTAATCCGGAATGGAATCTCATTACCGGGATGGCGGACGACGCGATCGATTACCTGGAGCGGATCGATCAGATCGATCCCAGCAAACCGTTCTTTTGCTATTACGTTCCCGGGGCGACGCATGCACCCCATCATCCAACCCAGGAATGGGTGGACAAGATCCGCGCCCTGCATCTATTCGACGAAGGCTGGAACAAAGTCCGCGAACGGATTTTTGAAAATCAAAAGCGATTGGGCGTGATTCCCGCGAACACGCAATTGGAACCGTGGCCGACTGAGGTCCTCAAGAATTGGGAGGACTGCACGGCGGAGGAAAAGAAGCTGTTCATCCGCCAGGCGGAGATCTTCGCCGCGTACGCTGCTTACAACGACCACGAGATCGGCCGCGTGGTCCAAGCGATCGAGGACATGGGTAAGCTGGACAATACGCTGATCATCTACATCAACGGCGACAACGGAACCAGCGCCGAAGGGGGCCCCTTGGGGACCCCCAATGAAGTGGCCTTCTTCAACGGGATCAACATGATGCCGGTGGCTGAGCAGATGAAATGGTACGACGTGTGGGGGACCGAGCAAACGTACAACCACATGTCGGCGGGTTGGTCGTGGGCGTTCGACACCCCCTTCACCTGGTTCAAGCAGAATGCCTCCCGGCTGGGAGGAGTCCGCCAATGCATGGCGCTTTCTTGGCCTGCACGGATCCGGGATGTGGGAGGGCTCCGCGAACAATTCTGCCACGTCAACGACATCGTCCCAACCCTCCTGGAGGCAACCAACATCACGGCCCCTGATATCGTGGATGGGATCCCTCAGGCGCCGATCGAAGGGACCAGCCTGGTCTATACGTTCGATGCGAAAAACGCAAAAGAGCCCTCGCGGCACAAGACGCAATATTTCGAGATGTTCGGCCAATGGGCGCTGTACCACGACGGCTGGCTATTGGCAACGAAGGTGAATCGAGCGCCTTGGGAAGCCTTCGGACCGGCGAATCCCGATCCGCTCAATAACCAGGTGTTGGAACTGTACGACTTGTCGAAGGATTTCAGCCAGTCGCAAAACATCGCCGATCAGCATCCGGACAAAGTCCAGGAACTGAAAAAGATGTTCATCGCAGAAGCGGAAAAATATCAGGTGTTTCCGCTGGATGCCTCGGTCGCTGCTCGGATCGTGGCGCCGCGCCCCAATATCACGGCAGGGCGGACCGAATTCGTTTATATCCATCCGATGACCGGACTCCCGCAAGGTGATTCGCCGATGCTGCTCAACAGCTCGTACACGATCACGGCGGAGATCGACGTGCCGGAGGGAGGAGGCGACGGAATGATCGTCACATCGGGCGGGCGATTCGCCGGCTACGGATTTTACCTGCTGAAGGGGAAGCCCGTCTTTCTTTGGAACCTGGTCGATTTGAAGCGGATCAAATGGGAAGGCTCCCAGGCGCTGACGGCAGGTAAACACACTTTGGAGTTCGACTTCAAGTACGATGGATTGGGTGTCGGTACCTTGTTGTTCAACAACATGAGCGGGTTGGGCCGGCCCGGAACGGGGACGCTCAAGGTGGATGGCCAGGCCGTTCAGACGCTCGAAATGCCCCACACACTCCCGATGATTCTGCAGTGGGACGAGTCCTTCGATATTGGCTCGGATACGTTGACCGGAGTCAACGACGCCGATTATCAGCCTCCCTTCCCCCTCACCGCCCGACTTGAGAAGCTGACGATCAAGATCGATCGCCCCCAGTTGTCGGCCGATGATATCAAGAAGCTGGAAGCCGCCATGCGCGATAATAAGTCGAGCGAGTAAGCAGGGGCGATCCGGCTTGCTGACCAACCCGTTCGGTAAATCCAGAAGTCCTATCGGCGGTCCCCCGCTCGGTGCCTTGCACCGGCGGATGGGCCGCTCGATGACTTGCGGTTTCAATCGTCGGACATATCGGTGGACTCCATGGCGGGCAATCACCTGCCTGGGCGTCGGGGCGTTCGGCTGGCTGACAGCGGCCCAACCGCTGGAATCCATCGCCGCACAACCACCGACCCTTCCAGCGCAAGAACAGCTTTCCCCCGGGCAAGATCGATTGCTGACGCCTCCCCCGGGACCCACTCCGCAGGTCGTCCAAGTGGCATTCCACCTGGAGGACATCGACAATATCGACGACGAGCACGAGACGTTTGAGTTTTCAGGGGTCCTGAGTTTGACGTGGCAGGACCCGCGACAAGCTTTTGATCCAGCGATCTCCGGCCTCACGGAAAAAGTCTTTCAAGGCAATTATCAATTCGACGAGATTGCCCCAGGCTGGTATCCCCAGGTCTACCTCGCCAATGCCTCCGGGGACCTGGAGACCGCCGCGGTTGCCTTGCGCGTGGCGCCGGATGGGACCTGCACGCTCACTCAGTCAATCCTGGCGTCCGCTGAGGCCAAACTGAATCTGCGTCGGTACCCCTTCGACCGACAACGATTGGAATTGATCTTCGAGCTGTTTGGGTTTGCCCAAAGCGAAGTTCAACTGCAATCCCAGAGCCCGGCGGTCCTTGAGCCGATCTCCACCGCGATCCGGATTCCCCAATGGGAAGTCACCGGGGTCGATGCAGCTTGTCGCCAACGCCAGGTCTTGGCTGGCCGCGGTCCCCAACTCGTCTCCGCGTTCGTGGTCGAAATCGTTATCCAGCGTCGCTCGCTATTCATGTTGCGTCTGGTCGTGATCCCCTTGATGCTGATCGTTGTGCTTTCCTGGTCGGTGTTCTGGATGGATCGCTCGTCGTTGGGCGATCGAATCAACGTCTCGTTCATAGGAATCCTCACGGCCGTCGCCTATCAAATTGTCGTCAGCGGAATTCTCCCGCAAATCTCCTATGTCACGTGGATGAACTCCTTTCTGAATATCAGTTTTTGGGTGATGTGCGCCACCGTCGTGATCAATATTGTGGTCGGCGAGGTCGACAAACGAGGGCAGCTGGCTCGGGGTGACCGAATCGACCACTACTGCCGCTGGATATTTCCATTGGTGTACATCGGTCTTCTGCTGTCGGCGGGCCTGATCGTGAGCCGGCTCGACTGATCGGCTCTCCAACGGCGACCCACTTGCCGGAATAATCCGCAAAGTTGTTCAAGTCGACCAAACGCCTGTTTCGATACTCCTTGAAAGGCGCTAGCCAGTGAAAAAGGCGACGGGCTTTTTTCGCTAGCAATTCCCAGACCTGACGCCGCGTCGAAATCTCCCGCCCGAACCGAGTGCATTATGCGGCTTGGCTCCCTTGTAGCGACCGCACTACTTTCCTGGATCTTCGCGATCACTGGACCCGCACAGCTCTCAATCTGGGGGCAGTCCCCGGCGACCGAGGAGTTCCCGGTTCCGAGTGTTCCTACGGTGCATTCCACCGCGGCGCCGACAGGCTTGCCGCTGTACCCGACTTGGAACGACCGGCTGGAGTTCCATTCGGCCGACGAGGCCTTCCGATTGCATGTCGGCGGCAACGCTCAATGGGATTCGGTGTGGCTGATGGGATCGCAAGAGGTCTTGGGTGCTCCCTCAAGCAATGCCACCAGCACCCTCAACGCCGGCGCGTCGTTGTTGCGGCGAGCCCGCATCAAGTTGGATGGCCGAATGCACGCCGCCTTGGAATACTCCTTGGAATTCGACTTGGCAAACGCGGTGAACGAAAACAAGGGGATCCAAGCTCCCACGCAAGACAACGTCGCCGGCAGCCCCTTTCCGTGCAACGTCTGGATGCAACTCTTGGACGTGCCGTGGTTTCAGAACATTCGGATCGGCAACCAGGTCAAACCGATTGGGATGACCAACAACACCTACCAAGGGTTTCTGCCATTTCTGGAGCGGGCCGAAAACATGGACGCGTTTTACGGTCCCTTTGACGAAGGATTTGACCCGGGAATTGCCGCCCTGGGTTGGCGTGAAGACGAAAGCGTGGCCTGGCGTTACGGGCTATATCGCCCGTTGAAAAACTCCTTTTCGGTCGGAATCGAGAACTACACGGTCAGCGGCAGAATCACCGCGCTCCCCATCGATTCGGCCGACGGTCGACGCCTGGTCCATGTCGGATTGAGCGGCGCCCAGGGGAGTGTTGTGGACGATGCATTTCGCCTGCGCGTCCGCCCTCTTTTGCGAAACGGGCCTGGGTACGCCGTTCCAGTCGTTGCCGATACCGGAACCTGGACCGGCAACGACCAGTTTCTACTAGGTCCGGAGTTTGCCATGGTGTTCGGTTCCTGGACCATACAAGCCGAATGGACGGGGCAGTTCTTCACCGACGTGATCGACGCGGGCGGGCAGCCGCAGGGGACCGCCATGTTCCATGGAGGATACTTCCAAATTCTCTATTTTCTCACCGGGGAGCACCAGGCATATGAACGCAAAGAAGGAGTGTTCGGCCGCGTCGTCCCGCTCCAGAATGCGCGGTTTGGCCGAGCGGAATGCGGTGGCGGCGGCTGCGGCGCCTGGCAGGTGGGGGCACGCCTAAGCTATATCGATTTGGACGACAACGCGATCCGCGGCGGTCAAGTCACCGACCTGACGCTAGGGCTCAACTGGTTTCTCAATCCGAATATGAAGATCCAAACCAATTGCCTGATCGCCGATCGCCAGGGGCAAATGGATCAAGGGGACGGCTGGTATAGCGGCCTGGGAATTCGCGCCGCCTGCGACTTTTGAGGACGCCTCAGCTCGGCCGTGAATCGGCCACCCTGGGCGGGTTCCATTGCACGTGGCGACGAAGTTCTGCGTAGACGGATCGGCTGGCTGCAAGGACGCCCGGGGAGTCCAATCGCAACGGCAATCCGTTCCGGTCGCTGCAGATGCCGCCGGCGGACTGTACCACGAAAGCGCCGGCCGCGAAGTCCCACGGCGCCAGCTGGTACTCGAAGTACCCATCCGTTCTCCCGCAGGCGACCCAGCACAGATCGAGCGCCGCGCTGCCAAAGCGGCGAATCCCACGAATTCCCGCGGTGAACAGGGCGTCGATCGACCGGAGTGTGTGCCGCATCAACTCCCCCCGATCGTAGTAGAAACCGGTGCTGACGATCGCTTGCGCCAACGCCTTGCGAGCAGCGACGGCGATCGGCGACCCGTTGAGCAGGGCCCCTTGTCCAGCGGAACAGCTAAATAGTTCCGACCGATTCGGATCGAACACCACGCCCGCCCGCACCGTCCCCCGCATGGCAAACGCGATCGACACGCAGAATTGCGGGATTTGATGGGCAAAGTTGTTGGTGCCATCCAGCGGATCGACGATCCACAACTGGTCGCTGTCCAGCGGGACATCGGCGGTGGTCTCCTCCGAAAGGACCGCGTGGTCGGGGAATTCTTGGCGGATCCGCCGCAGGATCAGCTGCTCCGCGTGCAGATCCGCGGCGGTGACCAGGTTTCCGGCGGACTTCTCCCCGGTGATTTGCGGTTGCACCGTTCGGAGGTACTCGCCAGCCTCCCGGGCAGCCTGTTCCGCCACCGCAACGATCCGATCCAGGCTCATCGCCGCCGCGTCATCGCCGTTCATCGTTCCCGCTGCGAAAAATAGACGCTCCCCCACCGGAAGCCGTAGTGGACGACGACCACCAAGGTCGCCAGCAGCATCGCCAGCGGCAGGAGTTTGGGACGCAATACCAGGGTCAAGACAACGGCCAACAGCGCCCAGCCGAAGATGCCGCGAACCCGTTTGGCCAGCGACTGGAGTTGCGGCCAGGCCAATGCCGTGGCCAGCAGCAACAGCCCGACGCGAAACAGCATTCCGACCAAGACGGCCTGCTGCGCGGCCTCCCAACCGGTCGTCAGCGCGGCCAACGGGAAAATCGCCGCCAAAATTCCTCCGACAACGGCCATCCCGATTCGCAGGTTCATTTGCCGGCGTGGGGTTGAAGCTTCCCGCGCAGCGAAGTCAACAGCCTGGCCGCATGGCCAATCTCATCCCGCTGCCGCTGCGGGTCTTCGGGTATCTCCCGCTCGATCGTCAGGGGACCGCTGTAACCGATTTCCTGAAGTCGGCGGAGATAGGCTTCGATGTCGACGGCGCCGTCTCCCAAGGGGACCTCGCGCCCCCACGTCTCACCGGGCTGGTCGGACCACAACGCGTCCTTGCAATGCACACTGCGGACGCGGGACCCGAGTTGCTGGAGAGCTTCGAGCGGTTGGCCTGTTCCGTACAAAATCATGTTGGCCGGGTCGAAGTTGACAAACAAATTATTCACGCCGACCGCGTCGATGAATTGAATCAGCGCCTGAGCGGACTCCTGCCCTGTTTCCAAATGGAGGTTCTGGCGATTGCCGCGGCAATGGGCGGATAGGTCGCGGGTCACTTCGACCACTTCGCGGAACAGGGGGGACGACGTGTCGTGCGGCACAAACCCCAGGTGGAGAGCCACCACGTCGCAATCCAGCACCCGCGCGAAATCGGAGATCGCCTTCATTTCCGCCAACCGAGTGGCTCGTGTGGCGGTGGGGACCAGCCCCACCGTGCGAACCACCGTGGGGATATCCGCGTAGCTCTCCCCTTGGAAGCCGCCGAACACCGCGGTCAAACGGATGTTCAACTCGGCAATCCTCGCCAGAAATCGCCGAGCGTGCTCGGCAGTGCGAGTCGACGCATGCGGCGCGTGCAATTGGATCGTGGGGATCCGCAGTTCATGGGCGACGTCCAATGCAACGCCCAGTCCCGCATCGATGCTGGTGAATACGCCGATGGGCCAAAGGTCGTGGGAAGACATTATTCCGAGTCTCGCGGGGCCTGAGTCAAGTTCACTACGCAACGTCGTGCGGTTGGATTCAGTGTTCAGTCATCTGGGCACAAATTCAAGATTCAAAATTCAAGACTTAAGATTACCAGATTGCAGAATTTAGATTGCGAATCCGTGGGCCCCTATTTTGAATCTTGAATCTTGAATCCTGGGCACTCCGCCCTTCAATCCGCCTCTGAAAAAAAGCGTACCCCAACCGCTCGCGGTTGACGAGTCCGCCGCAGAAAAAATCAGCCCAACCCAAAAAAAAGCCGCTCGGCGACATGCCGAGCGGCTGCGAATTTTGGATCAACTCAGACCCAACCACAATTAGTTGCTGCTCAAGTTCCCGCCGACGTTACCGACTTGCCGTCGCTCCTCTTCTTGTTGAATGATAATCCGCGGCGTGACCATCATCATCAAGCTGGAAGTATCCCGGCCGATCCCGACGTTCTTGAACAAGCGGTTGACGTAGGGGATGTTGCTGAGGAAAGGGACCCCCCGTTCGGTTCGGCCTTCGGACAGCCGCTTGATACCACCCATGAGAATCGTACCACCATCGGGAACATTGACGGTGGTCTGCACCGTGGTGACCGCAAAGGTCGGCAGTTGCACGGTGGTCCCATCGATGATGAAGTCTTCGTTCTCGCCGCTGGAACCGTCGCCGCCGCCATCGCCGCCGCTCCCATTCCCATCGCCGCCGTTGTCGGTCGAGCCGAATTGGTCGACCACGCGGCGGCCGGAGAACGTGAACGTATCGACATTCGTGATCTGGCTGAACATCGGAACCAGCGTCAACGTCACATACCGTCGATCGTTGCTGGCGGTGGCTCGCACGTTGAGCGAGGAGCCTTCGGGCAGGATCGTGATAATCGGTTGCTGGGCGGCCGCGAAGTCGCCAACCACCGGAGTCACGCTAGTAACGAACGGCCGGTTGGACGTATCGTTGACCGTGGCGACCTGGCCGTTGGTCACGGTGACGACCGGAGCCTGCAAGACGTTCGAGCGTTGGTCCCCTTTCGAGGCCTGCAGCAGGAAGAAGACTTCGATGTCGCTGAGGATGGCGAAGCCGAAGCTGGCCGCCGTCCCTGCGTCGAAGCCCCCGAACTGAGGCACCGCCGAGGTGAACGAATCTTGCGTGAAGCCGACGTCGAAGTTGGGGTTGAAGACCCGCGGGCCCGTTTGCCCGATCACAACCGATCCCGGCGGACGATCCGGCAGGGCGGTGCCTGGCTGGAGCGGCGTGTTGTCTTCGATCGCGAAGTCAAAGTCGATCCCGACTCGTTCGAAGAAGTTGTCTTGCAGCGTGATGAAGCGAACTTCGATCACGATCTGCACGTCGTTCAGATCGCGCAGCTGCTGCAACAAGTCTTCGATCTGATCATGCACGTCTTGGGTTTGGCGAACCACCAAGCTGAGTGTGCTGACGAACGGTCGAATCGAAGCGTTTTCTTCGTCCCACGACGGGGGCTCGATCGTCTCTTGGATCAGCTGGATCAGGTCGGTGAAGTCCGCGGCGGTGATCCCGCCCAAAAGTTGCGGAGCAATCTGGTTGTACATCGGCGAACCGTATTGCGTCGGACCTCCGCCGTTGCCGTACACCACCGGCAAGCCGCCCAATGGACCGCCCAACGGACCACCCGCGAACGGGCTGCCAGGCAATTGCTGGGCCAACGCCGTCTGGCTGATCCGTCCCCCTTGCTGCGGGTTCACCGTCAGCGGGATGCCGGTTCCGTTCGGCGTGAACGAGGCGCCCGGCACGTTGGCCGCCCCGACCGGATTGGTCATGGCGCCCGGGCTCATGAACGACATGTACGTGGGCGCCATCATGTCCGGAATCGGTGCGACCAGGTCGCCGACGTAGTACTGCTTCTGGAACATGTTGGCCTTGCGATACTCGGGGCTGACGATCTTGACCACTTCGTCTTCGCAGACGAAAGAGAGTCCGGCGTCGGCCACGACCAATTTCAGCAAACTCTCCAGCGAAACGGGTGTCCCGAAGTTCTTGGTGATCGGCATTTCCATCGTCGCGGCGTTGTTGTCGACCGCCGAGCGATCGAACACGATATTCAACCCCGCCAATTGGGCGATCCTATCGACGACCTGGGAGAGCGGTTCCCCGCTGAAGTTCCCCTGGAAGGACTGTTCGCGCAACTTCTGCAGAATCTTCATTTCGGACTGGCTAGAGCTCCGTTTCCGCAAGCTCTCCAGACGGTCGGCGGACAATTGTTCCCAGTTTTCCACGTAGCGGATGTCTTGATCGAACGGCGTCGACGAAGCCAGCACGCTGTTCATCACGTTGACGAAGCCGTCTTCCTTCTCGGCGATGATCGTATCGACCATTTGCGACCGCACCAGGAATTTGGCCTTCCACTGGAGCATCTCAACTTCCGGCAGGTCGGGGGCCAGGGCCACCGCCTGGCGGGCGGTGACTTCCGCTTCCGCAAAGCGGCGTTCATCCACCAGCTTGTTGAATTCATCGACCAACTGCTGAACCTTCAGTTCGACGTCGCTCTTCCGCTGGGCGTTTTCCGCCCGCTGCTCCGAACGCATCCGGTTCATTTCGTCGTTTTCGATCTCCGCCTGGTGGGATTCGATGTACGTGGCCATCTCTTCGATGTCGCGATCGATGATCACCAAGAGCGGGCGTTTGGCCGCATCCGACAGCTCCGACTTCGATACCTGATCGCGCAGATCGTTGAGGTGTCGCAGGCCGCCGCGGGCATCTTTGGCGTTCAACATCTGTTCGGCGGTCGAGCGTTCTCGCAGAACCTCGGACTGCAACTTGCGGAAGAGAATCCTCTCTTGATCGCCGATCGGGTCCGCAGCCGGTTCTTGAACCGCCGCGCCCGCCAGGGTCGAGAGGTGCTCTTGCAATGTCTTTTGCGTCGCCTCGTCCAGTTGATCGCGGTACGCGAACGCCAACTGGAAATACTGTTTGGCGCTCGCCGCGTCGCCGCTCTTCAGCGCCGCCAGGCCGCTTTGATACATCTGCATTCCGCGCGTGGTTTCGTCGGATTGCACGGTCTCCTCGCCGCTGACTTGTGCGTTGCGCGTGGTGTCCTGCGCCGGATCGTAATCGGCCTGGACCACCCCGTTGCCGGCTTGAGCCACGTCGTAGCTGGCCGGCGAAACGGTTCCGCGGAGCTTGATGGCGTCGTTGATCTTCAATTCCAGTTCCCAAGGACGCAGATCGTCCTTGCCGTACTGGTCCTCGGGGATGCCCATCGCCTTGGCCTGCATCGTCAGTGACTTGGCCAGATCGAGCTTGTTCTGGTCGAACGCCAGTTGGGCCTGCGACAGTAGTTTGACGGCCTCGACCTTGGCTTGCGCCAGGTTGGCCGGGGAAGCCGCCGCCGAGCCGCGTTGTTGATTGAGTTTGGCCAGCAGTTGATCGGGGGTGACATCGTTCGGACCGTAATGCGCCGGGAACTGCTTGGCTTGGTAGATCAGGCCTTCCACGGTTTTCCAGTCGCCATGGGCCATCAGCTCGTCCGCCTGCCGCAGAAGGAACAGCGAGGCCTGGTAGTTGAAATCCTTGGGGTCGCCGGACTGGGCCATCTGCATCAGCTCGTTTTGGCGAGCGATCAGGGACTCGATTCGATCCGCCGAGTCCTCACCGACCGTCGCACCGGCCGCGCGGGCTTTATCCGCAGCGGACTTGGCTGCCGCCAAATCGCCCGCCGCCAAGGCTTGTCGAGCCTGCAACAGCCAGTTGGCGTCCATCGCCGGCAGAGCAGGGACC
>JBGSLW010000072.1:0-10344 GCA_041740495.1 Pirellulaceae bacterium | reverse complement strand
CCGGCTTCGAGCTGAACAGCAAACGCAAAGCCGGCGCCTCCGGCTTGGCGCTGAACAGCAAACGCAAAGCCGGCGCCTCCGGCTTGGCGCTGAACAGCAAACGCAAAGCCGGCGCCTCCGGCTTGGCGTTAAACGAGATGGTGGAAAGATGGAGCAAGAAAACTGCACGACCTCTTTGTGGGGGCACGCGGAGCCAGTCTCGACGTACACGAATGGTTGTAGATACCAATGCCCGCCGCGAGGGAGTTGGCAGGGGGCGGGGGCGGGGGCGGGGCGATTTGGTTCTTCGATTGGCCTTGGCGTCTACTCGAACACAATATTGTTCGGGCTGTTCGACGAGACCACCGTGCCGTTCAACCCATTGATCCCGGTCAAGGCGACGAAGACTCCGCCGCCGTCGTCCAGTGCCAGGTTGGCGAACACGGTCGAGAGTGCATCACCGACCAGCGTTCCGGCGTTGTACACGCCTCCGCCGTTGCCGCGGGTCGAGTTGCTGCTGATCGTGGCGCCGACCAACGTCGTGTGACTGTTCACGGCGTTGAAGATCCCGCCGCCGTTGCCGATATTCCCGTCGGAGATGTTATCGGTAATTCGCGAGCCGTGAACTTCCAGCAACCCGCCGGTCTGATTGAACACGCCCGCACCTCCCTGCAGGGTGCCGTTCCCCTTGGAAATATTGAAGCTGACGACGGTCCCGTTGCGGAGGAGCATGTAGGCGTTGCTCTGGTTCCAGAGTCCGCCGCCGGCCACCGTCGCCTCGTTGTAGCGGACCGTGGAGTTGTCCAGGATCACCGTCGTGTTGGCGGTACCGGTGACGTGCAATCCGCCGCCGAAGCGGGCCTTGTTCACATCGACCAGGGGATCGCCGCCGATCGTCGAATCGGTCAAGCTCACGTATCCGTTGGCGACTTCGATCGCGCCACCCCATTGGCTTGCCTCGTTGCCGCGGAACGCGGTCCCTTCGCGAGTATTTAGCACGCCGCCTTGGACGAACACGCCGCCGCCGCCGCCCAAGGCCCCGGTCGCCGAGTTGTTCACAACCGTCGTCCCAAACAGACGGACGTTTCCGCCGTTGTTGAAGATCGCGCCCCCGCCCATCCCGGCGCTGCCGCCTTGGGCCTGGTTATCGCCGAACACGGTCGAGCCGCGAACCGACAAGGTCGATCCGCTTTGCAACCACAAGCCGCCCCCCGATTGAGGCGCCACGTTGTTCTGCACCGTCATGTTATTGAACAACACGAAATTCGACGGGTTGTTTCCGGAATTCTGGAAGCCCGCGCCCGTCCCGCTGCCGCTGGTCAACGAGTTTCCGTCGCTGGCCTGCGCTCCCCCGATAATCGAATCGTCCATCCGGGTGTAGCCGTTGACGAATTCGACGCCGCCGCCGGAGAGCACCGCGGAGTTACCGGCGATTTGCGATCCGTCCCGCGCGTTCAACGTCCCGGATTGGACCAGCAATCCGCCCCCGCGCGCTTGCAGCCCATTGGCGGTGTTGCTGACGACCGCGGAGCTGATCAGACGGACCACGCCGCCGACGCTGTAAATCCCGCCGCCGCCATCGCCAAAGACGCTGCCGCGAGCGGTGTTCGAGCCGACCGTCGACGACCGCACGATCACCGTGCCGCCGTTGGCGTTCCAGATCCCGCCGCCCGACTTGTCCGCCGTATTGTTGGAGACAGCGCTACTGCGGATTTCGATGCGCGCAATCCCTT
This sequence comes from Pirellulaceae bacterium, assembly GCA_041740495.1. Classification (GTDB taxonomy): domain Bacteria; phylum Planctomycetota; class Planctomycetia; order Pirellulales; family Pirellulaceae; genus JANMEB01. The sequence goes on along the minus strand of JBGSLW010000072.1, from coordinate 8,632 downwards.
CGGCGTGAATCCCGCCGCCGTTCCCCGGGTTCGCCCCGAAGTTGTAGCCGGCTTCATTGGAGTTGATCGAGCTGCCGGTGATCAGGACGTTGCCGATCGTGACTTCGATTCCGCCGCCCGAGCGTTGGGCCTGGTTCCCGGAAATCGTGCTACCGGAGATCGTCAAATTGCCGCCCGTGGAGAAGATCCCTCCCCCGCGCGCTGCGGCGCCGGTGCTCTGATTGTCCCCGATGAACGCGTCGCGGATGGTGAGCGTGCCGCCGTCGCTGAAAATTCCTCCGCCGCCGCTAGTGGAACTCGCCCCCAACGCGAAATTGTTGATGATCTGCGTCCCGTTTTCGATCGTCAACTCGGCGGCGCCGCTGTTCCAAATCCCGCCCCCCGAATTGAACGCTTCGTTGTTCTGGATCAAACCGCCCGAGACCAGCACCGTCGTGCCGATCCCGCCGGAAATGTGCAACCCGGCGCCGTTCCCCGGATTCCCCGTCCCGTTCCGGCCGGCCGTGTTCTTATCCGGCACCAACGGTCCACCCAGCGTCACGCCGCGGAGCTCGGCGGTTCCGCCGAAGACCTCGATCGCTCCACCCGCGCGAATGGCATCGTTCGTTTTCAATGCGGAGTTGCGAACATCCAGCAAACCGCCGGCGGTGAAGATCGCCCCGCCGCTCCCGGCACTCCCCGAGGCTCGATTGTTGGTGAAGGTGCTGTTGAGCACGGTGAGAGTCCCACCGTTGTTGAACAAGGCGCCGCCGCCGTCGTCCGCCGCGTTCCCCTTGGCCTGGTTGCTGACGAAGTTGGCCGCGGACTGTACGGTGAGGCTCGAACCCGCCTGGTTCCAGAATCCGCCCCCTTCTTGCGCCGCCTGGTTGCTTTGCACCGTCCCGCCGCTGACGATCACCGTCACGCCAATCCCGCCGACGCGGAGTGCGCCCCCATTGCCGGGACTGGCCGATCCGGTCGGGCCCGCCACGTTCCCCGTAAAGTCCGTACCGACCAGATCCAGAGTCCCCGCCTCGATATTGATCCCGCCGCCCCCCCGGTTGGCTTCGTTGGTGTTGAAGGTCGAGGTCGCAATCGAGACCGAACCGTCGGCGATGTAGATCGCCCCGCCGCTCCCGCTGGGACCGTTGGCGTCATTGCTGCCGAACGTGGAGTCGTTCACGGTGAGCGTCGCCACCTGGGTGAAGATGGCCCCCCCACCGTTGCCGTCCGATGCATTGCTGGTGAAGGTCATCGAATCGAAGGTCACCGATCCGACGCCGCTCAACCAGGCCGCGCCCCCGTCGCCGACCGCGAACCCGTTTTGCACCCGCAATCCGCTGATCGAAACGTCTTCGGTGGTATCGATCGTAAAGATGCGATCGGTCAACTGGCCCAGCAGCCGCACATTGCGCGTCCCGCCGTCGATCACCAGGTCGTCGCTGATCGCAAAATCCCCTTCGCTCAGGGTGATTGTCTGGTTTAAAAGGGAGACGTCAAAACTGATCGTATCGCCATTCAAGTCGCCCGCCGCCGCATCGCCAAAGGCCGCGTTGGTCTCGGCGGCGATGATCGCTTCCCGCAACGTCAACTGGCCATTGGCGACGCCGGATAGGTCGTCACCGACCGAGTCGATGACGTAGGCGGCCAGCATCATCCGGCTTTCCAGCGGTTCGACCGTGATGAATTCGCGAGCTGCATCGGCTGTCGACTTACCGCCGCCGAAACGGGGAGGCTGGGGCGAGACCGAGCCAGTCCAGGGTTGCAGGACCTTGCGAAACTTAGAAAACCGCGACATAGCATTCTCCGGACGAATTCAGTCTAGAAGGGTCAATCGAAAGGGGGAGTGAAATCGGTGAGGTGGAACTCCGGCGGCCAAACGTGCCCAGCCGCTCCCATCAAAAGGCTCGGAAAACCGCAAAGAGCTCGCAGAAACTGGCAAAAATGTCCAGTTTCCAGGTAGAAAGCTATTATGCTTACCGCAGCCGAACTTTGTATACGCATTTTTGCCGCATTTTTGCGACTTTCACCACCCCGCGGAAACATTTTCGCATATCACCCGTCAGAATTTGTTGAATCCAGTATGCTCCCGCACCGACAGGCAACCGTTCCAGTCGGGTACGCGGCGTGATCTGCAGGTCACAAGTTTGTCAGAATGACATCGTTTGTCAGAATGACATCGCCGTCGCCGTCAACCGGCGCATACAATAGGAGCGACCGAATCGACCGGCGGGGGGACCGTCCAAGTTACGTCGATTCGGCCCGCAGGAGGTCTTCGCTTATGCCGCGGATTATCGCCATCGCACTTGCCGTCTGCTGCTGCCTAAGTGGGCTCGGGGTATCCCCCCAGGCCTGGTCGCAGGATGAGTCCCAACGACGCAGCGAACTGGGAGAACGCCAGCGGCTGGTCGAACGGAATATGGCCGAACTCGAGGCCCAATTCGTCCGCGTCGCCGAATCACTGCAGGGGAAGGAGCCCGAACGAGCCCAACGGCTGGTTGCGGCGCTTCAGGAGGCCAAACAACGATTGATCGCCAAACGCATGGGCGAAATCACCGCCATGCTGGATGCCAATCGGTTGACCGAAGCCGAACAAGCAATCAATCAGATCGTCGGCGATCTCGATCAGTTGGTCAAGCTCCTCCTCAATTCTGCCAGCGACGAGATGAGCAAAAAGGAAGAGATCCAGTCGCTGGAGGAATGGAAGCAGCAGCTGAATCGATTGAAAAACGAACAACAGCAACAGACGCGAGAAACCGGCAAAATCGCCCACCAACCCGAAACTCTCAAAGACCTCGATGCGAAAATCGCCCAAGTCAAACAGCTCATCGCCGAACAACAAGCTGTCGCGGAGGCGACCACCGCCCAATCCGACGCCAGCCCCCGAGCACTCGATCGAATCGCCGATAAGCAGTTCGACGTCCGTCTGAAAACCGAATCAATCCTGAAAGAAATTTCGCTGTCGGCTCCCATCGGCGATCCCTCCGAATCGCAACCCAACGCCGGTGAATCGCCGAACGAGTCGGAACCAAATCAGCCCAACACGAATCAGCCCAACGCGAATCAGCCCAACGCTAGTCAACCCAACGCTAGTCAACCCAACGCTAGTCAACCCAACGCTAGTCAACCCAACGCTAGTCAGCCCAACGCTAGTCAGCCCAACGCTAGTCAGCCCAACGCTAGTCAGCCCAACGCTAGTCAGCCCAACGCTAGTCAGCCCAACGCCAGCCAGCCCAACGGCGCCGCGAATCCGTCCAGCCCGCCGTCGGAATCTTCCGAATCGGGGTCTGAATCAGCTCCCAAGCAACCGGGCCAGCAACCGCTTCAGAACGCGGTGCAGAACCAGCAGCAGGCGGAGACGAAGCTGACGGAGGGGAACAAGGCGGAGGCGGAGCGGGCCGAGCAAAAGGCTGTGTCGGACTTGGAACGCGCTCTAGCGGAACTGGAGCGAGAGCGGCGGCGGATCGAGTCTCTGCCTCCCGAGGCCTTGGCGAAATTGGCGCCGGAGCAGCGGATAACGCGCGACAAGACGTTCAACCTGGCGGAGCAAATGGCCAAGGCCAAGAAGCCGAACAGCGCGGAGAACGGCGGCGAGCAGAATGCCTCCTCTGGCAAGCAGGCGGGCCAGCAGCAAGTCGAAGAGGCCTCGCAGTCGATGCAGAACGCTGCCCAAGGACTGGAAAGCGAGGATGGGGCGGGGGCGGAACGGCAACAGAAGCAAGCCGAGAAAAAGCTGGACGAAGCGATGCGCGAAATCGAGGAGCGGCTCAACCAATTGCGGGAGGAGACTCGGCAAGAAAAGCTGGCGCGGCTGGAAGCCCGCTTCAACGAAATGCTGACGCGGCAACGCGAGGCGACGCAGACGACGATCGACGTCGACGACAAGAAGAATAGCCTGGGGAGTCTACCGCGGCGCGATCTGCTCAATTTGATCCGCCTGGCGGTCGAGGAACAAGACCTGCGGGAACTCGGGCAGCAAGCCTATGATCTCCTGGTCGAAGACGGGACCAGCAGCGTCTTCCCCGAATGTGTCCAAGACCTGCGTGAGGACTTGGGCCAAGTCGCATTGCTATTGGAGGGGGAACGCACCGATCAGCTGACGCAAATGATCCAGCGGGACATCGAGTCCGCCTTGGAAGATCTGCTGGACGCCCTCCAGCAAGCCCGCAATCAAGAAGAAGGCGGAGGAGGAGGAGGGGGCGGAGGCGGCAAGCAACCATTGCTCCGCAAATCGGCCGAACTTAAAATGCTGCGCGCAGCCCAACTGCGGGTGAACCGCCGCACGACCCGCTTTGAAGCGATTCGGCCGGAGGAAACGCTCGATCCATCGTTGACCGAGGAAATCCGGAATATCGCCGCTCGGCAACATGAAATCCAAACCATGGCCGAAGAGGTCATGACGAAAGACCAAGAATGAGAGGACGCAGCATGCCGCGACGTACATCCTGGTTGATCATCGCTGGAATCGTGGGGGGTTGGTTCGCCGCGGCGGCCACCAGTTTCTCCGCTCCCGACGGCGGAGTGCCGCACGACGACACCGACGTCACGAAATTGCTCAAGTCGTTTCAGGAGCGGCTGGATGCCTTCCCCGGATCGGCCGAATCGCGGGAAGCGGCCAAAGCCAGGCTCGCCGCCGTCCTGGCAGCCGGCGAAGACCCCTCGTTCGCCATCACCGAGACATTGATGGCCTGGAGCCCGGACTACGGCGCCGCGATCGCCCTGGCCGACGAAGGGAAGATGCAGGACGCGGAGCAGGCCCTCCAGCCTTTCCTCCAATCCGACGAGCCGTTCGTCGCCGCCGACGCCACCTACGTGCTGGCTCGGACTTTGGTCGCCGCGGAAGACTTCGAGCGCGCCGCCCCGCTATTGGAACAACTGACCGGCGATCGCGCCCCCTTCACACTCAACGCGGGAATCGCCCGTTATTATTTGGGCCTGACCCAAGCCCGCATGCTGCGGAATGCGGATGCCATCGAGTCCTTCAGCATGTTCCTGCAGCAATATCCGCAAGCCCCCGAACGGTTGCGGGTCAGCGCCTGGCAGCAAATCCAGGAACTTTCTTCGATCGTCCAAGGCGAACTCAACGATGTCCACCAGCGCATGGATTTTTCGCGCCGCAAATTGACCCTGGAGGATAGCGGTGATTCGACCCAGGACCAGCAATCGCGCATCGTCGATTTACTGGCCAAGCTGATTCGTGAGCAAGAGAAGCGCGAATGCAGTTCCAGCAGCCAAAAGAACTCGAAAAATCAAGGCCAGCAGCAAGCCAAGCAGGAGGCCAAACGGCCGGACGAACCGCAGCAGTCGCAAAGCCAGACCGGGGGCGTCAGCAACAACCCCAACGGCGTGGCGACTCGCACCTTTAGCGATGGACCGGCCAGCCCGTGGAGCAGACTGCGAGACCGATCGCGCGATCCCGCATACAGCGCGATCAAGGACCAACTCCCGGCGAAGTATCGAGAAATCGTGGAACGGTACACCGAAAAAGCGCAGGCCGACGGATCCGGCGATGACTCGAAATAGCCCCCGTCCACCGGGATCCCGTAGGCCCATCTCCGGTAGGCCCATCTCCGGTAGGCCCATCTCTCGTAGGCCGGAACCAGTCCGCGCAGTTCCGGCGTCTCGTTGGCTCATCCCCTCCATCCGTGCTATCTCGTGCGTGTGGGTTGCCTGCTGGGCCTGGGGCTCCACCGTGGCGGCCGGGCAAGACGTGCTCAACACGCTCGTCGGCGATCAGGTCTCGGGGGCGATCGAGTCGATCGCCGACGACGGGACGCTCCGTCTGGCGGACGGTCAGACGTTGGCGCTCGGGGATCTGGCGTCGCTGGAGCGATCGGAAGCGGTCGCCGAATCTGCGGGCGGACCCTACGAAGTCCACTTGGCGGGCGGATCCCGCCTCCGCGCCACGGCCGCCGGAATTCGCAATGAGCAGGTAACGGTGGAAGGTCGCTTCGGCAGTCTCGTCCTCCCCTTGGAGACGTTGCGGGCCATCGTCTTTCAACCGAACGTCGCGACGCCAGCGGTCGCTGAGGCGATTGCCAATCCATCACGCGAATTCGACACATTGATCGCGCAAACGGACGCCGGCGTCCAAAGCGTACTCGGTCTGATCGAGATGGTTGCGGACGGAAAAGTCTCCGGCGAATTCGACGGCCAAGCCCGCAGTGTCTCGCTGGATCGAGTCCTCGCGGTCGTCGCCGCCGACCTGGACCTCCCGCCAGCGAACGGCAGCCTGGCCCATCTCGACTGCACCGATGGATCGATTCTGCGCGGCCGCCTCCGCAGTCTGCAAGACGGCCAGGCGACGTTGGAACTTGCCAGCGGACGCACACTGCAAGTCCCTTGGTCGCTCGTGCACCGCGCCGTCTTCGCCTCCGATCGACTCGTGTGGCTGGCCGAACTCGAGCCGCTCGAAGCGATCGAGCAGCCGCTGGTCACTCCCCCGCTGAGTTGGAAACGCAACCAGAGCGTCGGGGGCAACCGCCTGACCCTGACCCAACCGGGACTCGATGCGCGCACCGTCGAATTCGACCGAGGCTTGGGAGTCCACGCCGCCTCCCGACTCACGTTCGCCGTCCCGGACGGATTCAATCGGTTCGCCGCCACGATCGGAATCGACGCGGAAACTCAAGGACGCGGCGATTGCCTGATGCTGCTCAAGGCCGACGGCGTCCAGGTCTGGGACGCGCGAGTCCGCGGGGGCGAACCGGCTCAGACGGTCCAAATCGATATCGCCGGGGTCCGCGAATTGAGTCTGATCGTCGAGCCGGGAGAAATGCTGGATCTGGGTGACCACGCCGATTGGGCCCAGGCCCGATTCCTGCAAATCCGCTGACGCCGAAAGGAGTCGCTCCCAATGCTGCCGCTCGATCTCACGTCATCCCCTCACTATTTTCCGCTGCGGAGGTCGTTCTGTTTTCACCCTCCTTGTGGGAGGGTCGGTCGCACGAAGCGGCCGGGGAGGGCGAGGGTGCACGGTGATTGGCACGAAGCAGACCCCCTCTCCGCCCGCATCGTGCGGGCGACTCTCCCCCGAAGACGGGGGAGAGTGAAGTCATGGCGCGAATTGCGTTGGCTTCAGCACCCACCCACCCACCGGAGTGTGTTCGGATCCCTTGTTTTTCTCGTTTTGCTCATCGTCTCGGTTCTTTGGCCCACGTTGACCCAAGCCCAAGTCGACGAAACATCCGGCGACTGGCAAGCCATGCAGGCCGCCGAGCAAGCTCGCATCGACGCCATCGAGCGCGTGATCGGCAGTGTCGTGGCGATCTACGGTCTGGACCGGCAGGGGGGAGGTTCGGGGGTGCTCATCGATGCCAGCGGGTTGGCTCTGACGAACCACCACGTCATCCAAGCCGCAGGAACCGAAGGCTGGGGGGGGCTGGCCGATGGCGAACTCTATCGCTGGACAGTGATCGGGACCGACCCCGGCGGCGACCTGGCGTTGATCCGCTTGCAGGGTCGAGAGGACTTTCCATTCAGCCGCTTGGGGGATTCGGACGCCGTGCGGGTCGGCGATTGGGCGATGGCGATGGGGAATCCGTTCGTCTTGTCGGAAGACGAAACCCCCACGGTGACGTTGGGGATCGTCAGCGGAGTCAATCGCTTCCAGGAAGGGGCCGGCTCCAACCAACTCGTCTACGGCAACTGTATCCAAGTCGATAGTTCGATCAACCCGGGGAACTCGGGCGGGCCGCTGTTCAATCTGGCGGGCGAGGTGATCGGTATCAACGGCCGCGGCAGCTTCGATGTCCGCGGACGCGTCAACGTGGGACTCGGGTACGCCATCTCGGCCAATCAGATCAAGCAGTTCATTCCCGACCTCCTGGCGACCAAACTGGTCCAACACGGCGCCCCCGACGCGACCTTTGATCTCCGCGCCGGGAAGATCGTGTGTAACTCCATCGAACAGGAGTGCGAGGCGCGAAAACTGGGCCTGGAATTGGAAGACGAACTGTTGGAGTTGGACGGAATTCCAATCCGGACCGTCAATCAGTATCTCAACTTGTTGTGCACGCTGCCCGAAGGATGGCCGACTCAATTGAAAGTCCGCAAGCCCGGCGGACTTGAGCGCACGTTGATCGTCCGACTCTACGGACTCCCCTACAACATCCCCCAGCCTCCGGCTCAAGCAATTCCCGACAATCCTACGCCCGAGCAAAAACAATCGCTCGAGCGGCAACAGGCCATGATTCGCCTGTTGACCACACCGCCCGGCTCGATTCGCGATGAAACCCTCAATCGACAGTCGCTGGAATGGCTTTGGCAAAAGTGGCGGACGTCGCCCCTCGCACCCGCGGCGGGTGTCGCCGCCTGGCAGATCGACGACGCGCTCGAACGGCATGGTCAAGCCTGCGGGGAGCAGCGGCTGATTCTGGATGCCGCCGGTCGATTTCGAGTCGATTGGAGCGAAGCGGGCAATCCCGCGACCTTTGGCTTCGACGGCAGACAATTCTGGAAGTCCTCCGGCGTTGAGACCAAAGTCCTCTCCCCCGTGGAGGCCAAACTCACTCCGCAGATTATCCAAGCCGCGGGGATCGCCAGCCAATGGCCGCATGGCCCGCTGGATGCGTTCGGCGCGGCGCTGCTCGACGGCGGGGACAAGGCTCGCAACCAGCTCAGCTGCCGCGTCAAAATCGTCGACTCCAACCAG
>JBGSLW010000071.1:0-11353 GCA_041740495.1 Pirellulaceae bacterium | reverse complement strand
GCAGCTCGATCGGCGTCGGTCGTTCGACCAGCGGCAGACTCAGCTTCCAGACCGCCGGCGGCGACAGCTGTCCGGGTTCCAGCTTGGCCAGCTCCAGCCGGTGCGATCGAAGCGGCCACCCCGCTTCGGGCGCGGACACGTCGATCTCCCATACCGCCTCGGATAACTCCGACGTTCCAAAATGGCTGACCCTGAATTCCAGAGCCGCCTCGGTTCCCCCCAGAAATCCGCGCCGATCGTCAGGAGTCGCCAGCAGCACCATCGTTTCGCCGTGAAACGACCAGTCGGAATCCGACGCGGCCCGATTGCCCCGCGATTCCGGCAACGACCATTTGGGTTCCCCGCGATAGTCCAAGAACCCCATACTCGCCAACGGAAAATCGCGGAGCACACTCAGCACATAGCCCCCGTCGGGAATCCGCCGCCGAATCGTTTCGACTTGGTATTTCCTGGCCAACAAGGCAGCGCGCCGGGAATCACTCGCCAAACCCGTTTCATCGCCGAGTCCAAACTTCTGCATTCGCGTCAGCCACGCCGCATTCGCCGCGAGATGATGCGGCAACCAAAACGGCGGCGGCGAGGCGTTCAACTCGGCGGCGAAATCACCAGGAGAAGTCCACGTGTCCGCCGCGATCGCTTCTCCCAAGACCAGCGGCTTCAAACCGTGCTCTTCCACATAAGCGTTCAAACGAGCCAACGTCGCCGGCCACGTATGGCAGTTTCCGTACGGATGGTCATCGTAAAAATCGTGCACACGATTCCACTCGATCCAACTGCTGTCGTCCTCGACCAACGCCCCCGGAACTCGCATCTTGCATTGGTCGTACAGCGCTTGGATGACCGGCAGCTCGGCACTGGGGCCCGTTTCGCACGTTAGGCTCCGCAAGACCACGGAGGGATGCTGCCGATCGTAGTAGAAAAACTCGTCGTACTCGCGCACGAGAGCGTCCAAGTTTTTTTCCACCAGCTGCGCATGCCACGTGGGGTACTCGATCCAAGCCAACATCCCCATTTCGTCGCAAAGCTCCAGGTAGCGCCGAGGGGGCAGCCACAAACAGAATTTCATCGTGTTGCAGCCATGCCGCTGCGCCAATTCGATCTCGGCTCGCATCGCCGCTTCGTCCAGCGTGGGAGCGGTCCCGGGCGGAGCATAGCCCCAGTTCAACATCCCGCGAATCGAGAGAGGCCGCCCGTTCAGCCGCAACTGCCGCCCCTCGGTCGCCACATCCACCAGCCCCAGGCGGGACTCCCGCCGATCCAGGATCCGGTCTCCCGACTCCAACTGAATCGCCAGGCGATAGAGCTGCGGGTCCTCCGGACTCCACTCGCGGAGCGCTGCGGCGTCTGGCCATTCCGACAAGGGGATGTCCAAGTCGATTACCCGTTCGCTCAACTGCGCTTCCCCCAAATGTCGGGCGGTGGCCGCCGAGTCGGCAAGCTTTCGTCTCGCCAAAACCGTCTCGCCCATGTCGGTCACCGCCCAAACCGTGAGCGTTTCGGCGGCGACATCCCCAGCACTCAATACACTCGCGGAGACGCGGATCCGACCCTCCGACAGGCTTCCGGCAACCTGCAGCCGCTGTTCATCCAGCCAGATCGCTGGCACCAGTTCCAGGTAGACCGATTGCCAGATCCCTCCGAAATGCGGCGCGATGATCGGCAAAAATCCCTGGGTGTGGTGGCCGACCGCTTCGTCCACCTCGACCTCCAGCTCCCACAACTCCCCCGTGGATCGCCGAGCGATCTCGGTCACATCGAACGCAAACGGAGTCCACCCTCCGGTGTGACTCCCCACCCCCTGGCCGTTGAATCGAGCGCGCGCGATCGTCGCCACGCCGTCGAACCGCCACAACAATCGAGCCCCCTCCGGGATCGTTTCGGCGGGTAACGCACGGCGGAATTTCGCCGTTCCGTCGAATTCGATCCCCCACTGCTGCTCGAACGCCCCGGGTAGCTGCACGGTCCGGGATTCTCCGCCGACCAGGCCTTCCCACGCGCCCGATAAATCGATCCGCCGCCGAAGGCTCTGCGGCCCGCCAACCGGCAACAGTTTTTTGCTGGGAGATTTACCGGATGCAGGAGGCACGGCGATAGCCCGCGACGCTTGTGAGACCGCCCCAGTCTCGATCCGCTCGTCCGCAGCAGCCACAAGTCCGCAGGTAGCGATCAAGAGGGCAGCCGCCAGAAGCCACAGTCTAGCACGACGACGCACGCACCCCTCAACGATCCGAATCATCCACCCAATCCAATCCGATATCGAAGTTGAACGCTGAATGGGTCAACGCCCCCACGCTGATCCGATCGACCCCAGTCCGGGCGATCGCGCCAATAGTGAACAGGTGTACACCACCCGAAGCCTCCAGCAGGATTCCCGGTGCGTGGGCGTCTCGGTACTGCACGCAGGCCCGCAGTTGATCGACGCTCATGTTATCCAGCAACACGACCTCGGGCCGAGCGCGGATCGCCGTTTGAAGTTGATCCAACGAATCGACTTCGACTTCGATCCACGGCGCGGATTCGCCTCCTTCGCTGGCGTTTTCCCGCAACCAGGCCCGCATCTGGTGGATGGCTTGCTCGGTCGTCAACGGCTGATCGGGGAGATGCCGGACCAGCGCCAGGTGGTTGTCCTTGATCAGCACAGCGTCGTACAGCCCCATGCGATGGTTGACCCCGCCGCCGCAGCGAACCGCATACTTTTCCAACCGCCGCCAACCGGGGGTCGTTTTGCGCGTGTCGAGCACTTTGGCGCGGGTCCCGCCGACCGCCGCCACGTAACTGGCGGTCAAACTGGCGATTCCGGACAAGCGGCCCAGAAAATTGAGCAGCGTTCGTTCGATCCGCAGTAGCTCGCGGGCCTGCCCGGAAAGTGTCCCCACCACGCTGCGCGGCCCGACCGGCTGACCATCGTCGACCGCGACGGACAACTGCACATCCCGAGCGAATTCGTCGACGATCAATCGGCAAACCGCCATCCCGCACAACACGCCGCTGGCCCGCGTCAACAATTGGGCGGTTCCCCGCGCGGACTCCGGCACAAGCCCATGGCTGGTCAGGTCCTCCCGGCCTCCCAAATCCTCTTCCAGCGCGCGCGCGATCAACCAGCGGGCCGCGTCCGCCGTTGCGGCGTCGAATGTCGATGCGATCGTTCCAGCCATGCGAAGGGTCAACCGGTCAAACTGCAGTGACTCCAAACTATCGTCACTTCAAAGTACTGTGACTTCAAATTATTGTGATTCCAAATTACTGTGACTTCTTCTGACCGACGAGCGGCTGGATATTCTCGCGAACCCAGATATTGCGGAAGCGAACCGGGTTTCCGTGAAATTGAATGTGGAACGGCAACTTCTCGGGATGCGGTTCGTACTTCGGCGCCTGATCCCAAAACGTCCCTCCCATCAACTGAAAGTGGTGGTGGATCGCGATTCCATTGTGAAGCGCCGTCACGTATCCGGGCTGTTCCACCGAACCGTCCGCGGCGAACCGCGGCGCCTGGAACAGAATGTCATAGGTCTGCCATTCGCCGGGTGCGCGCGAAGCATTGACGGTTGGAGGCTGTTGTTTGTAAATCGCGCCGCACTGGCCATCGTAATACGTTGTGTTCTGATACGAATCCAGAATCTGAACCTCGTACTTCCCCATCAGATACACGCCGCTGTTGCCGCGCCCCTGCCCCTCCCCGGAGACCTCCGCCGGCGTGGCAAATTCCAGGTGCAACTGGCAGTCGCCGAACCCTTGCTTGCTGGTCAAGCCGGTGGCCTGGGCAATCGCATACCCATTTTCGATTTTCCATTGGTCGCCCCCGTCGAACGCGTCCAACGACTTGCCGTCGAACAGGACGATCGCATCGGAGGGAGCGCGCATCGTGTCACCCGGATCGACGACCGGAGGTTCCGGCCAGACAATCCCGCTCTTGTATTCGTCCACCGATTTCCAAGCCGCAAAGCCCAGCCCGCACATGGCGGCCAGCCAGAGCAACGCCGATTGCCGTGACCCATTCATCGTTTGCCTCATCCATTTCCCAAGATCGAAACCGTTTTCAGTTTTCAGGTCCCATGTTTTACGGCCAGTCGCCCGGCGTTGGACCGCGGTTTCCGCGGCTTCGGCGCGGTCCTAAACCGCAGGCTAACGCCGGGCGGGTACTTTTTCAACTGGCGGCGGGTTTGGCGGCCCCGGCTCGATTTCCAGAATTCCGGGGGTAGGCCGAGCCAACCCCCTTGAGAATCTCCCAGAAATTCATCATGATTTGGCCTTTCACCTCGGCAAGTTTTTCGGCCGCGGTCGGCGATCTATCCGCGCGGCCGAACCGTCTTCCCGTTCCTTGAGTTGGGAGCCATTCCGTTCATGTCTCGTTATACCGGTCCAAAAGCTCGTGTGAATCGTCGCCTGGGGATGCTGATCTACGAAAGCTCCGGGGCTTCGCGAGCCTTGGAGCGCCGCAGCAGCCCGCCGGGGATGCACCCTCGCGGCCGCCGCGCCTCAAATTACGGCACCGCGTTGGCCGAAAAGCAAAAGATCAAACACTACTACGGTTTGGGTGAACGGCAGTTGCGGCAGTACTTCGACAAAGTTCGTCACGGTTCGGGGAATGCCGGGGAGGGTCTCCTCCTGCTTTGCGAATCCCGCTTGGACAATGTGATCCGCCGCGTCGGACTGGCGAAGACTCGGCCGCAAGCCCGACAAGGGGTCGCCCATGGCCACTTCCAAGTCAACGGCGTCAAGGTCGATCGTCCTTCGTTCCAAGTTCGCCCGGGCGATGTGATCACCGTCCGCGACCGCGACCACGTCAAGAACCTCTACCGCAGCGTTCTGGGGCGCGGCTCGGACACCACCGGCCTGGAATGGGTGGCCTTCGATTCCGAAACGATGACCGCGACGGTCCAAGGCAAACCGGGACCCAGTGACGTCAGTTTGCCGGTCGACGTCAACGTGGTTGTCGAATTCCTGTCGCGCTAGTATCGATGGAAACGCAACTGGTCGTTTTGGGTGGCGGCCCGGGTGGTTACGCCGCGGCATTCTTGGCCGCCGATCACGGATTGGATGTCACGTTGGTCGAGGCCGAACCGCGGTTGGGCGGCACCTGCCTGCTTCGCGGCTGTATCCCCTCCAAGGCCTTGTTGCACGTAGCGCGAGTGATCGGGGAGGCGGAAGAGCTCTCGTCTGCCTGGGGAGTCGACTTCGGCGCCCCCCAAGTCGCGGTCGATAAGCTTCGTGCACGGAAAGAACACGTCATCTCTTCGCTGTCCGGCGGGCTGGCGCAACTCGCCAAACGCCGCAAGGTCAAGATCCTGCGGGCTCGGGGCACCTTTCTAAATTCCACCACGCTCCAACTGGAAGGGGACGACCCCGCGCTCCCCGCCGACAAGTCGCTCACCTTCCAGCATTGCATCCTGGCCTGCGGCAGTGTGCCGGCCATGCCCGCGGCGTTCCAAATCGGATCCGACCGCGTGATGGATTCAACCGGAGCTTTGGAGCTCCAGGACATCCCGGAGTCGCTCCTGGTGATTGGGGGCGGGTACATCGGACTGGAGATGGGGACCGTCTACGCCCATTTGGGGACCAAGGTGAGCGTGGTCGAGCTGTTGGACGGGCTGTTGATGGGCGCCGATCGCGACTTGGTCAAGCCGCTCCACAAACGGCTGGAGCAATTGTTTGAGAAGCGGATCTACCTCAACACCAAAGTCAGCAAGGTCGCTGTGGCTGCGGGCCAGCAGATCGAGGTCACCTTCGAGGGGCCCGGGAAGCAGGGGAGCGAACGATACGATCGCGTCCTGGTTTCGGTCGGCCGCCGCCCCAACACCGCCCGGATCGGATTGGAGAACACGCGTTGCCAATTGGATGAGCGCGGATTCGTCCGCTGCGATCGGCAGATGCGAACCGACGACCCCCAAATCTTCGTCATCGGCGACGCCGCGGGCGAACCGATGTTGGCCCATAAGGCGACGCACGAAGGACGCCTGGCCGTCGAGGTGATTTTGGGAAAACCCGCCTCGTGGGATAAGCGTGTCATCCCGGCGGTCGTCTTTACCGACCCGGAGATCGCTTGGACGGGGATCACCGAAGATCAGGCCAAGAAGGAGCAACTCCCCCACGAAGTCGCAGTGTATCCCTGGGCTGCCAGCGGTCGCGCGATCGCCATCGGCCGGACCGAGGGCCTGACCAAGTGGGTGATCGATCCCCAATCCCACCGCGTACTCGGTTGCGGAATCGTCGGTCCAGGCGCCGGCGAGTTGATTGCGGAAGCTTCACTGGCGATCGAACTCGGCTGCGAAGTCGGCGATCTGGCGGAGACGATCCACGCCCACCCCACCCTCAGCGAGACGCTGATGAACGCCGGCGAAGTCTTCTTTGGGACCGCCACCGAAATCTACAAACCGAAACGGGACAAGAAAGCGTAGGCCGCATCGCCCAGCGACTCGGAGAGTCGTTCGACGAAAAGTTGCGACGCAAAACGTCGCGCCACACTGCCAGTGAACTCTCCATGGATCGCAACCAACGCAGCGAGGCTCCGCGCGAACTCCGCTCCACGCGCGAGATCAACTTGATGCGCCGCGCCGGCCTGGTCGTCTGGCAAGCCCACCAGGCCGCGGCCCGGAGGATCCAACCAGGCGTCACCACAGCGCAGATCGATCAGGCCGTGGCGGACGTCTTCTTGGAATTCGGCTCGCAACCTTTGTTCCTCAATTATCCAGGCCCGGGCGGTCCGTTCCCCGCCGTGACCTGCATCTCGCTCAACGAAGAAATCGTGCACGGAATCCCCGGCGACCGTGCACTGCGTGAAGGCGATATCGTCACGATCGATACCGGGTGCAGTCTGGCTGGTTGGTGCGGTGACGCCGCCTACACCCACGCGGTTGGCAAAATTTCCGACCCAACTCGCCGGCTCCTCGAAGTTACCCTGGAGACGTTGAACCTGGCGATCGAGCGGTTGGCCACACAGTCCACCTGGCGGCCGATCGCGGAGACGATGGCCCGCCACGTCCGTTCTCGCGGCTGTTCCGTGGTCGAGAGTCTCGTCGGGCACGGGATTGGAAAACGCCTGCACGAGCCCCCCCAGGTCCCCAACTATTTCGACGAGGGGGCCAGCCTGGAGGATTTCGCGATCCGTCCCGGATTGGTGATCGCCATCGAACCGATGGTCAACGCCGGCTCCAAGCAGACTCGAGTCCTCCCCGACCGTTGGACCGTCGTGACCGCGGACGGCCAGCCGAGCGCCCACTTCGAACACACGGTTGCCATCACAGCGCAAGGGCCCCGCCGACTCACCGCGTCCCCCGTCGAATCCGAATTGGAATTTGTTCTCCCGCAGTTCCGCGATCCCTCGACGTGGCTCAACTGGTAGTCCCCATCAGCCGCTCGGCGCTCGCCTGCGGTTTCATCGGACTCAGCGCGCCCGGAAACCGCAGGCTAGCGCCAGGCGGCTGATTTTTCAACAGGCAGCTACCCACCCCGTTTCGACTTTCGCCGTCCCCGGCCCTTTCCCTTTCCGCCGGCGGACGCCGCGGAGTACTCCACCCTCGGCTCGCCGATCCGATCTTGCAGGTGCCGGATCTGGTCGCGGAGCGAAGCCGCGCGCTCGAAGTCCAAATCGCTGGCTGCCTGCAGCATCTCGGCTTGCAGCTCCCCCAAATACTCGTCGGTCACCACCTCGGTCGCCTGATTGCGGTGCACCACTTCCTGGGCTTGCCGGTGCGCGGCCAGGTCGTGATCGATCCCGGCTCGAATATTCTTCTGGACGGTTTGCGGCGTGATTCCGTGGGTTTCGTTGTACTGTTGCTGCAGCTGGCGGCGGCGGTTGGTCTCCTCGATCGCCATTTTCATCGCCGCGGTCATCTTGTCGGCGTAGAGAATGACCGTGGCGTTGACGTTGCGGGCCGAGCGTCCGATCGTCTGAATCAGAGAGGTCTCGCTGCGCAAAAAGCCTTCCTTGTCGGCGTCTAGAATCGCGACTAAGGAGACCTCGGGCAAGTCCAACCCTTCCCGCAGCAGGTTGACGCCCACCAGCGCGTCGAACTTTCCTTCGCGGAGCTCCTTCAACAGCTCGACTCGTTCGAACGCATCCAGTTCGCTGTGCAGCCATTTGCAAGCCACGCCGCGCTCGCTGATATACGCCGCCAGGTCCTCGGCCAGCCGTTTGGTGAGCGCCGTGACCAACACGCGTTCTCGGGCGTCCCGCCGCAGCTTGATCTGCTCCAACAAGTGAGCGACCTGACCGCGAGCTGGCAGGACCTCGATTCTTGGATCGAGCAACCCCGTGGGGCGGATGATCTGCTCGACAATCTCCCCTTCGGTTTTCTCGAGTTCGTAGGCTCCCGGCGTCGCGGAGACGAACACCACCCGAGGCGTCTTGCTCTCCCATTCTTCAAAGGTGAGCGGCCGATTGTCGAGCGCGCTGGGCAGGCGGAACCCGTGCTCCACCAACGTCAGTTTGCGATTGCGGTCCCCGGCGTACATCGCTCGAACTTGCGGGACCGTCACGTGCGATTCGTCGACGATCAACAAGAAATCTTGGGGAAAAAAATCATAGAGGGTATCCGGCTTCTCCCCCGCGTTCCGCCCCGCCAACGGCCGGCTGTAGTTCTCGATCCCCGGGCAGTGCCCAACGTTCTGCAACATTTCGATATCGAACCGCGTCCGGGCGCTCAACCGCTGTGCCTCGAGCAGTTTTCCCTGGCTGCGAAAGAGTTCCAAGCGCTCGGCGAGCTCCTGCTTGATCAGCTCCACCGCACCGTGGATCCGTTCCGCCGTGGTCACAAAGTGCTTCGCGGGGTAGACGTACAAATGTTCATGCGTCGAGAGCGTCTCGCCGGTCAGCGGGTCGATGAACGACAGTTGCTCGACCTCGTCCCCCCACAGCTCGATCCGATACGCGTACTCCTCGTAGGCCGGCCAGACCTCGACCGTATCCCCTCGAACCCGGATCTTCGATCGCTCGAACGCGATGTCGTTCCGCTCGTATTGGATGTCGACCAGCCCCTCCAGGATCTTTTCCCGCTCGATCCGCTGCCCGCGATGCAACGCCACCATCATCCGCCGATAGTCCGCGGGCGACCCCAATCCGTAGATGCTGGAGACGCTGGCCACGATGATCACATCGTTGCGGCTCACCAGGGAACTGGTCGAGGCCAACCGCAGCCGCTCGATCTCCTGGTTGATCGAGGCGTCTTTCTCGATATAGATATCCCGCTGCGGGATATACGCCTCCGGCTGGTAATAGTCGTAATAGCTGACGAAGTAATGCACCGCGTTGCGCGGAAAGAACTCTTTGAACTCGGAATACAACTGGGCAGCCAGCGTCTTGTTGTGCGAGATCACCAGCGTCGGGACCCCCAACTGCTGGATCACGTTCGCCATCGTGTAGGTCTTGCCAGAGCCGGTGACTCCCATCAAGACTTGATGCTGTTTCCCGCCTTGCAGGCCGGCCACCAATTTGGCGATCGCCTGCGGCTGATCGCCCGCGGGTTGAAAGGGAGCTTGTAGATCGAACATGCCGGGGAGGGAACGTGAAGAGATGCCAGACAACCGACGTACCGCCCAACCATTTTAGCGAGTAGCCCAACCAACGGCAGCGCGTGCGCATTCACTGCCACTCCACAAATCCCCACGTTCTGATGGCACCTTGGCTTCGCAAGTCTGGGCTCCAATTGCATTCGTAACCGCAACTTGCAGACACCATCCCAACGAACAACGATCTTCAAACCTCATTTCACCCTTTCGCGGCAATGATGATGTGTCATGAACCTGCGGGGGGGCCCGCGACGCGGACGGGGGTGACGATTTTCGCGCTCTCGCGTCACTCATGAGAACGAAGCTGGATATGTAGAGCAAGCAAAAAAATGTCGACAGAATTCGCCAGTGAGTTCGTATCGACATAGCCAGTCGTATCCAAGTATTCACGGCAGCTATTCGCAGTCCGCTGTGTTCGAAGGATCGTCGCGGTCGCAAGGTCTCGCCTAGCTCCCCTTTACTCCCCCACCCTGAGAAAGTCCCGAATCTCCCGTAGGCGGTGGGGGCCGATTCCGCGGACGCGAGTGAGTTCGTCCAACGAACGGAACGGGCCATGTGCCTGGCGGTCGGCGACGATTTCGCGAGCCAGGATCTCGCCGATCCCGGGCAAATTCGAAAGTTCCGCCCAGCCCGCGGCGTTCAAGTCCAACTGCATCCGCGCGGCGCGCTCTGGCAACTGGTCAAACCGCCGCAACCCACCGCCGCGATACGCCATCCAGCCCAGCCGACCCAGCAATAACAGGACCGCCACCAGCAACAGACAGGCGAGGGTCGCCTGGTCGCGGCGGCGCAACACGTAGTAGCCTCGTGACGCCGATCGCTGGCCACCGGAGCGCGGTTCGGCGTTCATCGCACAGGCCTCCGGACCGCGGGCGCTCGATTACCAGATGCGAATCCGTTCGGTCGCCGGCTTGAACAACGCGTCTTGTTCGGTCACACCAAACGCGTCGTAAAACGCGTCGATGTTCATCACCGGGCCGTTGCTGCGGAAGTACGACGGCGAATGCGGGTCGGTCTTGATCCGCTTCAACATCTCGTCGTCGCGATACTTGCGCCGCCACACCTGGCTCCACCCGATGAAAAACCGTTGGTCGCCCGTGAACCCTTCCATTTTCTCGGTCGATTTGCCGGCCAGCGACAGCTGATACGCTTTGTAGGCGATCGCCAGCCCGGACAGGTCGGCGATGTTCTCACCCAAAGTGAACTCGCCGTTCAACTTCTGCCCCGGCAGCGGCTCGTAGTCGGCGTACTGCGCGACCAACCGGCCGGTCAGCTCCTTGAACGCCTGCGAGTCTTTCTCCGTCCACCAGTTCTTGAGGTTTCCGTCTCCGTCGTACTGGCTCCCCTGGTCATCGAATGCGTGGCTGATTTCGTGACCGATCACGGCGCCGATTCCGCCATAATTGACGGCATCGTCGGCGTCCGGATTGAAAAACGGCGGTTGTAGGATCGCCGCCGGGAAAACGATTTCGTTCTTGCTGGGGTTGTAATAGGCGTTGACGGTTTGTGGCGTCATCCCCCATTCCTCGCGATCGATCGGCTGCCCCAACTTGCCGATCATCCGGTCGTACTCGACACGGTTGGAGCGGACGATATTGCCGACCAGGTCGGTTGCAGCGATCGTCAATTTCGAATAGTCCCGCCAGCGATTCGGGTAGGCGATCTTGGTCGTGATTTTGCCGAGTTTTTCCCGGGCACGCGCCTTGGTCTCGTCGGTCATCCAAGTCAAATCGCCGATGCTGTTGCCGAAGGCCTTCAGGAGGTTGCCGACCAGCGCTTCCATCCGCTGCTTGTATTCGGGGGGGAAGTATTTCTCGACGTAGAGCTTTCCGACGACTTCGCCGAGCGC
>JBGSLW010000070.1:0-8326 GCA_041740495.1 Pirellulaceae bacterium | reverse complement strand
GCTAGCCTGCGGTTTCTTTCTGCAGGGGCTGTTCTTTTCGCAACCGACATCAGAAACCGCAGGCTAGCGCCAGGCGGCTCATTTCACGAGCAAACTAACCTTTTGGGAAAAACCGAGTCTTCCCGAACGGACCCGGAGAATATGAGATCCCCACCAATTTGCCGAGAGCAGATTCCGGCTGAAAACTCGATGCCCGTAGCCGGAAGCGTAACCATCCGCACGACAAGCGTGCGGCATTCGGCGCGACATTGGGGTGCGGCACTGGGGTGTTCAGCGCGGCATTCGGTGTGGCATTGGGCAGGCGTGCTTTATTTGGCGTGTGTGGGGCGCATCGCATCCGAGCGGCATTCGTCGTCCACACAACCCAAATCCCGCAGGCTTGCCCTGCGGATCGTTAGGCTTCCAACTACGTCGGCCCGGCTAAATCCGCAGCATCCCGGCATCCGCCCGCAGCGCGCCATCCGTCCCGATCGCCTGTGGCACAACGTCCGCCAGCGAGCCGACGCACTCTCCGCCCGCGGCGAACTCCACCGGCGCATAGCGGCACGAGGTTCCGCGAGCTATTCCTTGCTTTTGCGATTCCACCAGCACGCGCAATCGACGTCCAATCAGCGAGGCGTAGAAATCCGCCTGCAGTTCGCGCTCTAGCTCCAGGAGTCGTTCCATCCGTTCGGCCTTGACGGAGGGCTCGATCTGGTCCGGCATCTCTGCCGCGGCAGTCCCCCGCCGCGGGCTGAAGGGGAAGGCGTGAATTTTCGAAAAGCCCACCGTTCGGCAGACCGCCAGCGTCTGCCGAAAATCATCCTCGCTCTCCCCGGGGAATCCGACGATCACATCCGTCGTGAGCGCCGCCGCGGGGAGCGTTTCGGCAACCAGGCGACAGCGATCGACAAAACGTTTCGCGCCCCACCGCCGCCGCATCCGCCGCAGCACGGCATCGCTGCCGCTCTGCAGGCAAACGTGCAGGTGCGGGCAGACGCGCTCGCCCTGCTCGACCATCACTCTCAGCAGCTCTCGCGAAACCTCGGTCGCTTCAATACTGGAAAGTCGAATCCGAAAATCGCCGGGCAAGCGACACAACCGATCGACGAGACTCGCCAACCGAGTCCATTCGGACTTGGGCAAACCTCGATTGAAGTCGACGCCGTAATGCCCCAAGTGGATCCCGGTCAGGACCACCTCCCGCACGCCGCCGTCGACCATCCGCTGGACCTCGTCGACCACATCCGCCAGCGGGCGACTGTACATCTGCGGGCGCACCGCCGGGATGATGCAGTAGCTGCAGCGGAGCAGACAGCCATCCTGCACTTTGACGTACGCCCGCGACCGATGATCGAGTCGCTGGACGCCGCGCGGCGCCTCCCGCACGCCGTGCCGCATCAGCCAATCCGGGATCTCGCGCTTGTCCGTCAAAACCTCGGCCACACCCGGCAACTGTTGCACCTCGGCTGGGGCCCGCGTGGCGTAACAACCCATCACCACGATCTGAGCGTGGGGGTTCCGCCGATGCAGGCGGCGGATCGTCTGGCGGCTCTTGGCGTCCCCTTCGGCGGTAACTGTACAAGTGTTCACTATGCACAGATCGGCCGGTTCGCTCTCCGCCGCGTCGACGAAGCCGGACCGCAGCAGCCCCTCCCGCACCAGTTGCGTCTCGTACTGGTTGACCTTGCAGCCCAGTGTGACGGTTCGCAACCGCCCGCTCACGACTCGTTTTCCGGTTCGATCGTGGCGAACATGGAGCCCCGACTGCGGTCGATCAGGTGGTCGCGGCCGAATGCCAGGATCTGATCCCGCTTCAATTCGGCCAGCTCCTTGGTGGTCGTCATGCAGATCGCACGCCCGGCCGCGTCCACTTCCTTGGCGATCTTGAACCCGTTTTCGATCCCGTGGCCGAAGAGTTGCTTCATCATCAAGATCACGTATTCGTACGAATGATCGTCGTCGTCCCACAAAATCACGTGGTACCGCGGCTGCCGCTTGGGACGCTTGGCAGTCTGCTGCTTGTGTTTGGGTTCGAGAACCGCGGATTCAAATTCGTGCTCGGCCATGTTCGCAATCCAGTTTTGCCGTACCAGCCCGGCGAATCACGCCTTCCCTGCCTCGCCGGCACGACTCATTTCAGAATATCATTTCCGCAAGTGAAATCCAAGAATATTCCGCTGGGCAGCAGCAGAGTTGCCGCGGGGACTCCCCTCTCCCCGTTTCCCCCCGCCGGTTACCATGTGGGCTGGAAAGCCTGGAAACCGCGGCGAGCGCCGATCGGCTCATAAAATTTTACCCAGCCCGACCTCGGTTTCTACCACGACACTCCCTTGGAATCCCGACGATGCAAGACCTGGAGTCCTACGCCCGAGCCAATGAGGCTCGTTTCGAAGCCGATCTGTTCGAATTGCTGCGAATCGCCAGCGTCAGTACCGACCCGGCTTTCCAACCGCAAGTCGAACAGGCGGCGCGGTGGCTGCACGACCGTTTTCAAACAATGGGGCTCAAGTCCGAACTGATCCCGACCATCGGGCATCCCCTGGTCTACGCGGAGACCCCCCCGATCCCGGGCGCCCCGACGATCCTGGTCTACGGCCACTACGATGTGCAGCCTCCCGATCCGTTGGACGAGTGGATTACGCCGCCGTTTGAGCCGACACGGCGGGATGGCAACGTCTACGCTCGCGGAGCCACCGACGACAAAGGGCAAGTTCTGACCCATGTCTTCGGCGTCGAATCCTGGATGAAGCAGCGCGGCGGTTTGCCGCTGCAAGTCAAGTTCCTGATCGAAGGGGAAGAAGAGTGCGGCAGCAAGGGGTTGAACGAATATCTGCAGCGACCCGAAGCCGCGGAAAAACTACGCTGCGATGTCGTCGTGATCAGCGACAGCACCCAATACGGAGAAGGCCAGCCGGCGATCACTTACGGTCTGCGTGGAATCGCGTATTTCGAGCTCCGACTGAGCGGGCCGAAGCAAGATTTGCACTCGGGCGCTTTCGGCGGTGCGGTGGCCAACCCGGCCAACGCCCTGACTTGGATTCTCTCCCAACTGATCGACCGGGAGGGGCGGATCCAGGTCCCGGGTTTCTACGATGACGTGGTCCCGCTCACCCCGCAGGAGCGCAAGCAGTTCGCCGATCTCCGATTCGACGACCAGGCATTCAAAAAGGATCTCGGGATCAGCGCGACCGCCGGCGAAGTCGGATACTCGACGCTGGAACGACGCTGGGCCCGACCGACTTTCGATATCAACGGCCTGTGGAGCGGCTACCAAGGCCAAGGGGCAAAGACAGTCCTCCCGGCTCGAGCCGGCGCGAAGTTCAGCTTTCGACTCGTCCCCCGCCAAGACCAGCACAAGATCGAACGCGCCCTCGAGGCGCGGATCCGCGAACTCTGCCCGCCGGGAATCACCTACCAGCTGACCAACTACCACAGCGCCGCGGCGGTCTCGGTTCCGTTGGAAAGCCCCTTCATCGCGGCCGCCGCCGAAGCGATCACGCGTGGGTTCGGCAAACAGCCGGTGATGATTCGTACCGGCGGTTCGATTCCCATCGTGCTCGATTTCGCTCAATTGCTCGGCGTCGACTCGCTCTTGTTGGGCTGGGGCTTGGACAACGATAATCCCCATAGCCCGAACGAAAAATTCTGTCTCGCCGATTTTCACCGCGGCATTCGCACCAGCGGCCACCTGTGGGAGACGCTGGCAGGAGTCAAAGCCTAGTCATGTTGGACCGACGTTTTATTTTGGAACACGCCGCGGACGTATTACAGAACTGCCGCAATCGGCAGGTCACCGCTGAGATCGATCGGCTGGTCGAACTGGAAAACCAGCGCCGCACGCTGCTACAGAAAGTCGAAGAACTCAATCGTCAGGCCAACGAAGTCTCCAAGTCGATCGGCCAGGCCAAGGAGGAGGCCGAACGGAACGCCCGCAAGGAACTGGGGCGCTCGCTCCGCGAACAGAAGGAAGCTGCCCAAGCCGAACACGATCGTTTGGATGCGGAAATACACCTCATCCAACTGACGATCCCCAACATGGCCCATCCGGCTGCCCCCGTCGGCGTGGACGACCAGGCCAATCTGGAATTGGCTCGCGGGAAGACCGAAGTCCGCGAATTTGAATTCCCGCCGCTCGATCATCTGCAGATCGGCGAGAAATGGGGGTGGATCGATTTCGAAGGGGGCGCTCGCACGTCCGGCGCCGGCTTCTACTTCCTCTCCGGCGACCTGGTCCTGCTCGATCTGGCCCTGCAGAATTTCGTCGTTCGCAAGCTGATGTCGCGGCACTACCGGCCGATGATCACGCCCGACCTGGCACTCGACCATATCCTGCTGGGGATCGGGTTCATGCCCCGCGGGCCGGAGACCCAAGTCTACAGCATCGAAAACTCGCCGCTCTCCCTGATCGGAACCGCGGAAATCACGCTGGGTGGCTTGCACAGCGGACAGATCTTCGCTCGCGAAGACCTCCCCTTGCGATTGTGCGGCATCAGCCATTGCTACCGGACCGAGGCCGGCGCCGCCGGCCGCGCCTCCCGCGGGCTGTACCGCGTCCACCAGTTCACCAAGGTCGAGATGTTCATCTTTTGCGCGCCCGACGAAAGCGAACGGATGCACGACGAATTGCGGCAGATCGAGTGCGAGATATTCGACGACCTGGAGATTCCCTATCGCGTCGTCGATACCGCCACGGGCGATCTGGGCGGGCCGGCTTATCGCAAGTTCGACTTGGAAGCGTGGATGCCCGGCCGCGGCCAAGGAGGCGGAGGGGAATGGGGCGAGGTCACGAGTACCTCGAACTGCACCGATTACCAGGCCCGCCGCTTGAACGTCCGCTTCAAAAACGCCGGCGAGAAAGGGACGCACTTCGTGCACACCCTCAACGGGACCGCCATCGCACTCAGCCGAGCCCTGATCGCGATCCTGGAAAATCACCAACAAGCCGACGGCACCGTCCGCATCCCGTCCGTTCTGCAACCCTTGGTCGGCAAGGAAATCTTGGGCGGATAAGTACTATGGGCCTCGGGGAATGGGCAGGGCTATGCACCGCGGCCTTATGGGCGGTCTCGAGTCTCTTCTATGCGTCGGTCCGGCTGGATGCCTGGACGCTCAACTTCGCCAAGAACACGATCGGCGCCGCGATCCTGGGGGTGCAACTGCTGATCGTCGCCGTCGTCAGCGGCCAATCCGGTTGGCTCGCCTCGCCGACCGCGTGGTTTTATCTGGGACTCAGCGGCTTCATCGGCATCCTGATTGGGGACACCTTTTTCTTTCGCAGCTTGCAAGTCCTGGGTCCCCGCCGCGCTCTGATGCTGGCCACCACCGCACCACTCTTCGCCTCGCTCATCGGTTGGGTTTTCTTGGACGAATCGCTGAGCAGCCGCCGCGGATTTGGAATCGCCCTGACGCTGTTGGGCGTCGGCCTGGTGATCAGCGATCAGCGCGCCAAAGTCGAAGCGCCGGGACTCTACCCCGGTTCGCTCGCAGCCGGCACGCTGTGCGGCGTGGGGGGCGCCCTCTGCCAGGCGATCGGCGCGTCGATCTCCAAACTCGGAATGGCCGACTGCGATCCCGCCACCGCCAGCTTCATTCGGCTGCTGATCCCCAGCGCGATCGGGTTCGGGCTGCTGGTTCGCACGCGGTCCGGGCGACGCTCGATCCGCAGCGCGATCGCCAAGGATAATCTGCGCAATATCGCCCCCGGCGCGATCCTGGGAACCTGGCTGGGAATCTGGTTCAGCCAGGTCGCCATCAAGTATTCCCATATCGCCGTCGCCACCACGCTGATGACCACCTGCCCGCTGTTCGCGATCCCACTGGTCCGCGTCATCCACAAACACCCGATCCGCGTCTCCGCCCTCGTCGGCGCCCTGGTCGCCATCATCGGCATCTACTTCGTCGCCAGTTAGAGTGGCCCGACGCTCCGCGTCGGGGGTAACCCGTTGGCCGAATCCAGCTGTAGGCTGAAGGCTGTAGGCTGAAGGCTGTAGGCTGTAGGCTGAAGGCGGAAGGCGGAAGGCGGAAGGCGGAAGGCGGAAGGCGGAAGGCGGATGGCGGAAGGCGGAAGGCGGAAGGCGGAAGGCGGCAGGCTGAAGGCGGAAGGCCGGAAC
The DNA here is from genome assembly GCA_041740495.1 of Pirellulaceae bacterium. Taxonomy (GTDB): domain Bacteria; phylum Planctomycetota; class Planctomycetia; order Pirellulales; family Pirellulaceae; genus JANMEB01. The sequence continues at coordinate 2,234 of JBGSLW010000070.1, read as the reverse complement.
AAGTCCGCGCAGTTCCGGCTTCTCCTTCGGTACTCGATCTCCTACTCCTACTCCTACTCCTACTCCTACTCCTACTCGTACTCCTACTCGTACTCGTACTCCTACTCCTACTCCTAACTCCTACCGGTACCCCTACCCCTACTCCTACTCGAATCTTCCCACCATCGCGATTCCGCGATCTCCGACGGTTTACGCCAACTCCTTCTCTTCTCCTACCGCCTACGGTCTTCAGCCTACGGCCTATCTTTCTACCATTGCCTCTCTTCCCCTCCCCTGCTACGGTACGCCGCCGCAAATTCGGCGAACGCGACCTGTTTCATTTGGTTTCTTCCATGTCGACGTCTAAACGCCACGTTGCCACCGACACAAAACCTCGCCCCTCGTTGTTCCGCGCGTTGGGCCGGAACGAACCTCCGGCGCAAATCGAAATGGAGGGGCGGCGGTACGTCCAATCCCACATCTACAAACACGATTCGTGGGCGGCCACAGCGGTCTACCAATGCGGCGACCACACGATCGTGTGCAAATTCAATCGTACCGCGCGGCTGCTGGGACTCCCCGGCGGGTGGCTCGGCCGCCGGCTGGCTCGGCGCGAGGCCTGGTTCCTTCGCGCGCTCGCCGATGTGCCGGGAATTCCTCGCCTGTACGACGCGATCTACGCCGACGGCCGCCTGCTCCCCAACGCGGTCGCTCACGACTTTGTCCAGGGAACACCCCTTTCACTCGACCAGAAGAGCTCGCCGCAGTTCTTCGCGCAGCTCGAACAACTCTTACGGGAGCTCCACCGCCGTCGCATCGCCTACGTCGATTTGCACAAGCCCGAAAACGTGTTGGTCGGCGCCGACGGCCGCCCCTACCTGATCGACTTTCAGATCAGCGTCGCTCTCCCCAACGTCGTCGGCTGCAACGCCCTGTTGCGAATGCTGCAACAAAGCGACTTGTACCATATGCACAAACATCGAGTCTGGCGGCTGGACAACGCGCGATTCGACGAAGTCATGCAGGCGCATCGCCCCTGGTGGATCAAACTCCATCGCGGCATCGGAGTCCCCTTTCGCACGTTCCGCCGCCGGCTGCTGGTCCTGCTAGGAATCCGCCGCGGCCGCGGGATGGCCCATACGGAACAAGCGGTCGAACCCGGGCTCTATCGCAAGAGCGCCTGAAGAAAAAAGGCGGAAGGCGGAAGGCTGAAGGCTGAAGGCGGAAGAAATGTAGGCCGGAACAAGTCCGCGCAGTTCCGGCTTCACTTCCGGTACTCCTGCCCGATCTCTTGTTCCTCCTCTCCTCCTCCTCGTCCTCCTCCTCGTACTCGTACTCGTACTCCCTCCGCTCCTCCTCCTACTCAAATCCTCCCGTACTCCCCAATCTCCTTCTGACCTCCCGCCTCCGGGCTCCAGCCTACCGCCTTCTCTCCCTCCCGCGTCTTATCTTCCTGTCAGCGATTTTCCTGTCCTCCGACTTTCTTCATTTTTCCGCCTCCTATTTTTCTGTCCTCTCCCCTTTCGAATCTACGGCTCCGTTTCCCGTACCAATTCGCTGATCTGGCGAAATTCGGGGATCGCCGAGGACTCGCACCACTCGAACAGCACCGACTCGGTGGTGACCAACGTCCCCCCCGCTTGTTCGATTCGCCGCAGCCCGATCTGCTCGTCCAACTCTCGCCGCGAACCGACTGCATCGACGACGGCGTAGACATCGAATCCCATCGCGATCGCGTCCAGCGCCGTCTGCAACACGCAGACGTGGGCTTCGATCCCGGCCAGCACGATCTGCCGCAAAGAACTCGTCTGCCATTGCTCGAACAGCGAGTTGCATTCGCGGCAGCTGAACATCCGCTTTTCCGGGATCTCGCGCAGCCGCTCGCGGAGTGGTGCGATCGTCGGCCCCAGTCCGCGCGGGTATTGCTCGGTGCCAGCCAGCGGCACGCCGAGCAGGCCCGCACCGTCCAGCAGGCGGCGGATATTCCAGGCAAGCCGGGAGGGATGGCGAATCAGTGGAAACAATTTTTCTTGCACGTCGACCACCAGCAGTCCGCTTCGCCGGCGATCCACCAGCAGCGGGCTACGGTGAAATGCCACGCCGCTGGATTCTTCGTTCGAAAGCTTGGATTCGTTCATACCCCTGGCCTACAATGTTGCTTGCGCCGTATGCTGACTTGCCGCGGCGACGCGTCGTAGCTGCGTTCGCCAGACCGCGGACACACGACTCGGAGAGTCGTGCGACGATCGCCATCG
>JBGSLW010000069.1:0-25373 GCA_041740495.1 Pirellulaceae bacterium | reverse complement strand
ACGCGCGCCGTGTTCGACAACCCGCGCCACGACTACCCGAAGCGGATCGTGTACGAGCTCTCGGCCGACGGGGGCCTGAGCGCCACGATCGGCTTCATGAAAGGGGGCACCCCCCGGCGATTCGAATACCAACGCGAGGGGAGCTAGACTCGCCTGGTTCGCATGTGAAATTTGAGTTCGCGGAGGACGAACGGGAGGAGCCGAGTTCATTTGGGCTCGAAATGACTCGCTTCAGGAGGACTCTGTGGCAGACCAGAATGATCGGTTGACCGCGGTGCATATCACGCGGGCGGGGCTGATCCTGTGATGACTCTACCTCAATTCTTTCATGCGTTGGGCAACACATTTATCGTGGGCGACACCCAAACTTGGTCGAAAGATTGGGCCAGACAGTTTAGCCTTCATAATTTGCCTTACATCGTGGCTTTTGGGTTGCAGTTCGCGACAGCGGCTTATCTAATTTGGGGGGCAGCGCATCTTGTCCGGTGGCAAACGCGACGTTCGAGTAATGAGCGGGGGTAATGATGCATTGAACCGGGTTGCGTTGCAACAGCGGCTTAGCGCTAAGCCCAATTCCTTCTCCCACGAAGCGGGGGAGTGCGGAATGGGTCAGGCACTTATCAGGCGAGGATGTAACTGTTCACGCGCCGGGGGTCTGACGCATTTTTCGGCTGGAAAGGGCAATCTGCAATGTACGCAACTCCGAAAAATGGGTCTGACCCCCTCAAAGTGAACCATTCTGTTGTTCGCACCGCGAACGCTCACGGCGAGGATTCTAACGATGAAAGAAGGTAATGGATTCATCGCGGATGGTTACGAGCGAGCACGCGCGGCAAACGAGCCGATCGTCCGCGCCGAAGTCGAGAGTGAGTACTCTGCGAAACTGAATGGCGCGGCGGCGGCCGATCAAAGGCGAATACGGCGCGAATTAGAAGCGGAGATAAGAAAAAGACTCGACCGACGTGCTCCACCGAATGCCCTTTATTGACCTTCTCATCGATGGAGGCGATCGGCGCGAATTCCGGGAAACGTGTGGGAGCGTTGTGACATGCCAATCCGCATCAACTACTCGACCACCGCCACGTTGGATGGGTGTGGCGATGACCTCAAGGGCTCAAGCTACCGACGGGTACCGAGCTACTGGAGGATGGCACAAAACTTCCACTGACGCTGGCCGATTTGGGATTGATTGACGAGTACGAATTCATCGTCCATTCGAGGCTCGCGGGCCACGGCCCGACGAAATTCGCCGGGCCATCGTGGAATCTCGAATTGCCGTTGGTGCGTGGGCCGGACTACGCCGGTAGGTCTCACATGAAGCGGATGAACCAAGTCATTCTGATTGCCTCGTTCCTTCCGTTTTGCTGGCTGGCGTTCATGACAATTCACGAGCTGGGGCACGTTGTCGCCGGTGTCACGACCGGGGGGACGGTCACCAAGGTCGTGATCCATCCGCTGTCGATTTCGCGCACGGACATCTTCCCCAATCCAAATCCGCTAGTGACTGCTTGGGCGGGTCCGGCGGTCGGCGCGTTGTTGCCACTTGCGTTTTGGTCGGCGTTCTGGGCGCTCAAAATCCCCGGCGACTACCTGGCGCGATTCTTTGCGGGGTTTTGCCTGATTGCCAACGGGGCGTACCTTGGACTAGGGTCTCTTGGTCGGGTGGGAGACGCCGGGGACCTGTTGAACTACGGCGCGCCGGTTTGGGAATTGTGGCTGTTTGGAATCGTCACGGTGCCGCTTGGACTTCTGGCGTGGAATGGGCTTGGGCCCAAGTTTGGATTGGGGTCATCGAACGGCAAGGTCGATGCCTGGGGGGCTTACCTCTCTCTGGCACTCTTCGTTGCGTTGTTCCTGGCGACCTCGATCATGAGTCCTCGCGTTTAGCCGCCGCGAGCTTCAATCTACGGCGTTTGGGGGCGCAACTCGGCGTGCCTTAAGGACCAATGGTTGAGACGATCCCGCCGCCGAGTGCTTGATACGCATCGACAATAGCCATCAGTTGCTGTTGTTTGGTTTCGATCAGGTCCATTCGGGCCTCCATCATCTCGCGTTGGGCCAGCAGGACCTCGATGTATTCGGCGCGGGCATTCTGGAACAGTTGGTCGGCGGCCGCGACCGAGGCTTCGAGCGCTTCCAACTGCCGTTTCTTGAATTCAATACTCTCCCGGTAATTTTCGACTTTCGTCAAGAAGTTGACGACTTCGATGTGTGCGGTCAGCACGGTCTGTTGGTAGTCGTAGACGGCCTGCAATTGAGCGGCGTTGGCACTGCAGTAGTCGGCTTGGATAGCCCGCTTGTTGATAAGGGGACCTACCAGATCGAGTGCGACGTTGTAAATCAGTGACTCCGGGGTCGTGAGCAGGTACCGGGTATTAAAGGCATTGAGTCCAACTCCGGCGCGAAGCCCCAGCGACGGATAAAAGCGGGCTCGAGCGACACGCAAATCGAGGCCGGCGGCGGACACATTTCGCTCGGCCTCTCGAATGTCGGCCCGGTTGAGAAGCAGGTCCGCGGGAATGCCCGCGGCGAGCGTGTTGAGATGCAGATCGACGTAATTCACGGAGGAGCGTTCCACCGGCTGCGGGTAGCGACCGACCAGGAAGTTGACTCGGTTTTCGGCTTCGACGATCTCCTGTTGGATGATCAATAGTCTGCTTTGGTTCTTGCGGACTTCGCCTTGAAAACGCTGAACGGCCAACTCGGTGCCGCGGCCGGCGGCCTTCATGCTTTCGGCCGCCTGAAGGCTTTGCTCTTGGATCTCGATCGTCTTTTGCAGGGTCAGCAGGCGGTTATCGAGCGCCAGAAGCTCGTAGTAGCTGTCCGCGACCTCGGCGACCAGTCGGGTCACAATGTAGTTTCGCCCATCCCGAGTTCCGAGATAGCGCATGGCAGCGGCGCATTGTGCGTTCCGCAACTTGCGCCAGATGTCGAGTTCCCAGGAAACATTGGTCGCCACCAGGAACTCGGGAAGTGGCTCGGGGAACGCTTCGCCCGGCGCCCCTTCGAGCTGATCTTCGACCGCACCATCACGGGAAAAGCGGCTGGACTTCTCCAAGCCGGCGCCAGCTCCGGCCGTGACGAAGGGACGGTATTCGCCGCTCCGCGCGTAGACCTCGTTTCGGGCGATGTTGATCTCTTCGGACAGGATTCTCAATTCCTGGTTGCCGACCATGGCCAGTTCGATCAATTCGAGCAGGTACGGATCCTGGAAGAAGTCCCCTGCTGCTGGGGGAGACGAACCGCCGATAGCGACTTGGTCGGCTGCCATCGGATCGCCGGAAGTGCTCGCCTCCAACAGCGTCTGAGGCATAGCGAACTGAGTCGACCCGGCTGCCGCCGGAGCGTTCGAGTTTTCGACGGGGCTTTGGAATGCCTCCGCCGATTCAATTTCGTTTGGGGTCGAGTTGTTCGGTTTGGGTACCTCCGACTCGGTAGCTGGTTGGATCAGGCTGACAAGCTGCAACTGCTGCGGAGCACTTTGCGGGGCCTTCTCTGGGTTTGCCGTGATTTCGGTATACGTGGGGGGCCGTGCAACGGCTCCGTCCCCGTTCGGTTCGGTCGCCGGGGCCTGGTAATAGTCAAACTTCTCGCCATGGCTCCCGCGACTGGCGCCGTTGTTGAGGAAGTAGACTTGCGGCAGGGCTGGGCCGGGCAACGCCCGGCGGGCTGCCGGAATGCCGCAACCGATTTGAACCAAAAAGAGGCAGAGGCATAAGATGGCTGGGAGCCAACGAACGCGATTTCGGAACGACCTGGGCACCCCTGCGAGAATTCTTCGAATCTTCATGGTCTTCCTTAAGGAAGTAAATGAAGCTGATTTCATGGAAACCCGACCGGACGGGTTCGTGCTGTGGTTATCGTCCTGGGGGTTATCCTTGATTTGCACCTTGTCGGGATTATGCCGGGAGCGCAAGAATTTGCAGATCGGTGGTGCGAATTTGGTAATCCGTTCCGGTTGTAGGGGGCCGTTTTGGGAGATTGCGTAGGTGCGCGCTGGCAGCGACAAATAGGCGAATAGAGCTGCGACGGTGAAGGCCGGTGTGTCGACCGATGGTGGTCGCACAAGCTTCCGTGGCAGCGGAGCGGCGTCGCGGGATTCTCTATCCCGGCCGCGTCCGGCGGCCGATCTTGGGTTGACACCGGGAATCCATGTCGCGTCCGATCCGAGGCGTATCAGTCGTCGCTGCGCTCTGGCGAATCGTGGTGGTCCTTGATCGAATCGCGTTCAAAGAGTTCGGTCAGTGGTTCGTCGTGTTCATCCCGAATCAACTTGCGTCCGTCGGATATTCTGGCGAACAGGAAATGAAGCCCAGGGATTAGGAGGACGCCGATCAACGTTCCGATCAACATCCCACCGACCGCCGTGGTGCCGATGGTGCGGTTTCCGATGGCGCCGGGTCCGGTGGCGCGGACCAAGGGAATCAGGCCGGCGATGAACGCGAACGAGGTCATCAGAATCGGGCGAAAGCGGAGCCGTGCGCCTTCGATGCCTGCGTCCTTGATGCTCAGGCCTTCCCGCCGACGCTGCACTGCGAATTCGATAATCAGGATGGCGTTTTTGCCGAGCAATCCGACAAGCATCACCAGGCCGATCTGGCAATAGACGTCGTTCGCCAACCCCATCATTTTCAGAAAGAGAAACGATCCGAACACGCCGACGGGCAAGGACAAGATCACTCCCAGGGGAATGACGAAGCTTTCGTATTGTCCTACCAGGACCATGTAGACGAAAACGACCACGATCAAGAAGATGTAGAATGCTTCGCTGCCGGCTTTCGCTTCGTCGTAGGCAAGTCCTTGCCAGTCGATATCAAAGCCATGCGGCAGCGTCTCGGCAGCGACTGCTTTGATCGCGGCAATCGCTTCGCCGCTGCTGAAACCCTTGGCCGGGGCCCCTTGGATCGGGGCGGTGGGATACAGGTTGTAGCGGCTGATTTCGTTGAGGCCTTGTCGTTTTTCCAGTTTCATGAACGACGAGTAAGGGACCATTTCCTCGCGGTCGTTCTTGACGAACATGGTCTGGAGGTCTTCGGGGAACCGCCGGAACTGCGGTAAGGCTTGCACATAGACCTTGTAGAATTGCCCGAAGCGGACGAAACCCTGCTCCCAGGTACTGCCGATCACGATCGACAGGTTGTCCATGGCGTCGCGGATCGAGACGCCTTTTTGCATGGCGGCGTCGTTGTCGATGACGATTTCATATTGCGGGTAATTGGCGGCGAAAAAGGTGAAAAGGCCTTTGAGTTCGGCACGCTGTTCCAGGGCAGCCATGAACTTGTCCGTAATTTCGCCCAACGCCTGATAGTCGCCGCTGTTGGTCTTGTCGAGCAGATTGACGGCGAAGCCGCCGGCCGCGCCGAAGCCTGGCACGGCGGGTGGTTCGAAGAATTCGAGTTTGATATTGGCGATTTCCCGGCCGCGTTCCTCCAGCTCTTCGATGATCTGTTTGGAGGTCAGTTTCCGCTCAGCCCAAGGCTTGAGGTTGATAATGCACGTTCCGGCGTTCGAGCCACGTCCCTCGGTAAGCACTTCATAACCGGCGACCGACGAGACCGAGGTGATTTCGTCCATCTCCTCGCAGATCGCCTGGAGTTCATGGCATTTGGCGTTGGTGTACTCGAGCGTCGAACCCGGGGGCGTCTGCACAATCCCGTAGATCATCCCCTGGTCTTCGAGCGGAATGAAGCCACTAGCCAGCCTATTGTTCACGACGAAAATCCCGTAGCAGAATGCTGCGATCACGGCCAATGTGACCAGGCGTCGGGTGATGATCATCCCCAGCAATCCGGCGTATCCGTGGGTCACAAGTTGGACGCCCCGATCGAACCCATGCAGAAGCATGCCCAGGGGCCCGCGTTTCTTGGCTTGGCCATCGCTGCCGGAGAACAAGGCGCGGAACGACAGAAATCCCAACAGAGCAAAAGCAGCGGCGATGAGCCACACGATCGTATCGGTCAAACGAATTTGTTCCGACAGAACTTCGTGGACGATTTCGATCTGTAACAAACCGTAGACGCCGGCGCCGATCGCCAAACCCAACAGCAGGCAGACCAGGCCGCGTACGATCCCAGCAAACCTTCGACCGGACTTATCGATCATGCGATTCACCCAACCGATGAGTCGCGTATCCTTTGGGCGTCCCAAGGGCTTGAGAATCATGGCGCACAACACCGGCGTGAGCGTCAGGGCCACGACGCCGGAAATGACGATCGAGACCGCCATGGTGAGGGCGAATTGACGGTAGAAAACGCCGACGGGTCCCGGGATAAATGTGACCGGAATGAACACGGCGGACATGACCAGCGTGATCGCGATAATCGCACCGGTGATCTCGTGGACCACCTCCATCGTGGCTCGATAAGGCCCCAGATGTTTCGAGTGCATTTTCTCGTGCACCGCCTCGACCACAACGATCGCGTTGTCGACCACGATTCCAATCGCCAACACGAGCGCGAAGAGCGTGATCAAGTTGATCGACAAGCCAAACAACGGCATGAATGTGAACGTACCGACCAGCGAGACGGGGACCGCCAGCGTCGGAATCAGCGTGCTGCGGAAGTCTCCGAGAAACAGGTAGACGACAAGTGACACCAGGATGAACGCTTCGAACAGCGTGTGCAGCACCTTTTCGATCGACGCATCCAGGAACTTCGACACGTCGTAAGTGACTGCGTAGTCCATTCCCGGGGGAAACGATTCCTTCTTGATCGCTTCGACCTTGGCTTTGACCTTATTGATCACGTCGGTCGCGTTGGACCCGGGGGTTTGTTTGAGCACGATCGCGGCGGACGGGAGTCCATCGATATCGGAATAGAGGTCGTAAAACGAGGACCCCAAAGTGACGGTGGCGACGTCCTCCAGCCGCAAGATTTCGCCGTCGGGGTTGGCTTTGAGGATGATCTTTTGATACTGTTCGGGCGTGTCATAACGTCCGATCCAGGTCAGCACGTATTCCCTGGTCTGGGAGGTCGTTCCGGTCGCTTGACCGAGTCTTCCGGGGGAGCCGATCATGCTTTGTTCGGCCAACGCCTCCATCACATCGTCGGCGGAAACGCCGTAGGCCCGCATTCGGTCGAGATCCAATTCGACACGCATGGCGTAGGCACGGTTCCCCAGAATCGCGGCTTGACCAACCCCCGGAATTCGTTTGATTTCGTTGAGTATGTTGACCGTCGCGTAGTTGTACAGAAAATTCTGGTCGATCTTCGGGTCTTTGCTGAAGACGTTGATGTACATCAGCATGCTGGTCATGTTCTGCATGACGATGATGCCTTCCCGCTCGACGATCGGCGGGAGGTTGTTCTTGACCATCTGCACGCGGTTATTGACGTTCATCACCGCCACGTCGGGGTCGGTGCCAGGTTCGAAGACGATTTGGATTGTTCCTTCACCGGCACTGGTTGCGTCGCTCAACATATAACGCATGTTGGGAACGCCGTTGATCGACTGCTCGAGGATGACCATCGTCGAGTCGATCAGAATTTTGGCGCTAGCGCCCGGGTAGGATACGGCGACGCGAACGCTGGGGGGCGCCACCGAAGGGAACTGCGAGATGGGCAACATGTTGATCGCCAAGCCGCCCATGAACAAGATGAGCAACGAAATGACGATGGCCAGAGCCGGCCGGTGCAGGAACTTCGCGAACATGGAGACCCGGGTTACTCGGCGTGGTATTTCAAATTGGCGAAGATTTCTTCGGGCTGGCGGAACTCGAATTCCACCTTTTCACCATCGCGAACCTGCCGGATCCCCTCGAACACGATGCGGTCGTTCGAGCTAAGTCCTTCGTGAATTAAGAAGATGTCCTCCATTTCGCTGTCGACCGTAATGTCGCGCTGGTGGACGACGTTGTCTTCGTCGACGACGTACACGTACTGCTTGGCGAGAATCTCGTAGGTGGCCCGCTGCGGGATGACGATAACGTCCTTTCGCTCGCGGTGAATCAGGACGGTTCCGGTCTGGCCATTGCGGAGCAGCCCGTCGGGGTTGGGAAAGTCCGCGCGGAAGGCGATGTTGCCGGTTTCATTATTGAAGTCCGCCTCGATTGCCCCAATCGTCCCCTGCTGAGGAAAGGTCTTGCCGTTGGCGAGCTTGAGTTCGATTTTCAGGTCGTCTTTGTGTTGCTCGAGTTCGGCCTTGTACTCGAGGTAGCGGGCTTCCGGCACGTTGAAGTAAACCCACATCACGTTGTTGTCGGACAGCGTGGTCAGAATCTCGCCCTCTTCGATCAGGCTCCCCTGTTGATTGAGCTGGCGATCGACAATCCCGTCGAACGGTGCTCGAATACTGGTGAAATCGAGTTCGGCTTTCGCCAAAGCCACCTGCGATTGGGCCTTCGCCAGCTTGGCCTCGGCCAGTTTGAGTTCCTGCTCGGAGACGATCTTTTTCTCCACAAGATTCTCGGTGTTATCGTACTCGACCTGCGCCAACCGCTCCTCGGCCAGGTCGGCGTCGAGTTTCGCTTTGTGCAGTACCGGGAGGATTTTGAACATCAGTTCACCCTGTTGCACGACCTGCCCTTCCTGAACCAGGATTTCCTGGACGTAGCCGCCTTCCAACGCGCGTACTTCGATATGTCGCCGAGAATGGATCTGGCATACGTATTGCTGAGTCTCAATGACGTTTTGGGTGACGGGTCTGGTAACGACAATCCGGTGTTTCAGGTCGTGCTTCTCGGCGTGTTCTTCCCCCCCGTCGCTCGCAGCGTTGTGTTTCGCATTCGGTTGATCTTTCGATTCAGTGGGGTCGTCTTCGACGTGGGAGACAACGGAAAAATAGTCCGCCTGCAATTCGGCGTAGGTCTCGGCGACTTTCTGATAGATGGGGAAGGAAATCGCCAACAGGACGACGACGATTGCGGCAATCGAAATCTTTTTCATGGGGTAGTTTCTTGATCGAGGACTTCGAAAATGTGTTCGGCGATTCTGGCTAGAATAGGTAGGCGTGCGATGGCCGAGTTGTTTCAGGGTTCGACCGCGGCGGGCTGGGCATGGGGGCGATCGCCCCTCGATTGGGAATCCGTCACTCAGTCAATTCAACAACAAGTGACGGCTCGACTCGGAATGTCATTTCGCCAAGGGCGACTATGCGAACTTCTGCAAATCGCGGACCATTCATTCGGTTTGACTGGCAAGACCCGTCAAGGTTGGTATTCCGCCACCCGACAGGCTCTCAACGGATGCAGTGTTTTGCAGCTAGCCTGCAAGCGATTGCAGGAAAATTCGGGCTTTCACGGACTTAGGCGATTATGTTCCACCAAGAAGTAGCGCCGCCGAGCCGGACCTCGCCGTGGGCGATTGCGGGATTGGCCTTGCTGAGCCTGGTCGCGTTGATTCTCACGGCGTGGATTCTGATTGACTTCAGTCGCGAGCAGGAGATTCTCAAGGAATTGATGCAACATTTGCCCCCCGGCAATTTATTGAAGGCGAATGAATTAGAGGGCGAATTGCGATTGCAGTGGCGTCTGTCCGTCCTGTTGATCTTGAATATTGCTGCGACGGTGGTGGCGATCACACTGTTGGTGCGAGCTTATATCAGCAGTGAGCGTCGTCTGAGAGAAGTCCAGGTTTTGGCAACCGACATCCTGGGGAGCCTCGACCAGGGGATCATCACGACGGACCGCAAGGGGAGGATCTTCAGCATCAACCCGCAGGGACGAGAATTGCTTGGTTTGGCCGAGAATGGAACTGGAATTGCACTGAGCGACCTTTCCCCGCAGCATGCGACTTTACAAGAGATCTGCCAACAGGTTCTGGACGGACATGCTCGAGTGCGGGATCGGGACTATATGGCCAGCCAAAACGGGCACCTGCGGCACCTGCGGGCAGGATGCAGTCTGTTGCAGGATCATGCACAAAGGCAACTGGGAACTGTGGTCCATATCCGAGACGTAACCGAGAAAAGCTTGATGGAGCAGCGCCTTCGTCGCATGGAACGTTACATGGGACTCGGGGCCATGGCGGCTGGATTGCAGCACGAAATCAAGAACCCTTTGAGCGCCTTATCGCTGCACGTGCAGTTATTGAGCGAGGCTCTGCAAAAAGAAAGTCTGCAACCCGCGATCCAGGAGATGCTGGAAGTCCTCCACACGGAAACCCGCCGCATCGCGGGAGTGCTGGAAGGGTTTCGAGATTTTGCGTCGGTGGCGGAGCTTCATCGGTCCCCAGTCGACTTGGGTGTGTTGATCGAGAAGTTAGTCCGTTTGATCGAGCCGCAGGCCAAACAAAATCGAATCCGGGTTGTGGTGGAACGGTCGGACGGGCAGCTGCCCTGTCTAAGGCTCGATCGGAGTCGAATCGAACAGGTTTTGTTGAACCTGGCCTTGAATGCGATGGAGGCGATGCCCGAGGGTGGGACCCTCACGATTCGGTTGCGCGACGTGGCCGATGCGGTCGAGATCGACGTGGCCGACACGGGCCGCGGCATTCCGCAAGACCTGCGCGACAAGGTGTTTGATCCCTATTTCACCACGCGCCCCACGGGCACCGGGATGGGGCTTGCCTTGAGTGAGAAGTTTGTTCGCCAACACAATGGAACGATCGAGTTCCAGACCGGAGTTGCCGGCACGGTATTTACGATCGCGCTGCCCAAAGACCAAGACCCATGATGGCTGAAGATTTTGGCATTTTGATCGTCGATGACGAGCCGAATATTCGGGCGGGTCTCTTGCGCGGGCTTTGCGACGAAGCGGATCGAATCGACACGGCTGGGAATGCCGACGAAGCCCTTGCCAAGTTTCGCGAGGCGGCGTATCCGCTGGTGATTGCCGACGTCCGCTTGCCGAGCGTGATGAATGGCTTGGAGCTCGTCGAACGAATGTTGTACAGCCGGCCGCAAACGATGGCGATCGTGATCACCGCCCAGGGAACGGTGGAGACCGCGGTCGAAGCAATGCGGCTGGGAGCGTTTGACTTCATCACGAAGCCGCTCGACCTGACGCTGATTCGCCAACAAGTTCGCAAGGCGCGCGAGCATCACCGGTTGCGGGTCGAAAATCTCGAACTCCGCAAGCGATTGGCCAGTGCGGGTGAAATCACCGGCATCATCGGGAATTGTGCGGCGATGCAGGCGGTGTTGCAGCAAGTACGGCAGGTCGCTGCGACCGACGCAACCGTGTTGATTCAGGGTGAAAGCGGAACGGGCAAGGAGTTGGTGGCGCGTGCGTTGCATGATCTGAGCGACCGTTGCGAAAAGCCTTTCATCGCGGTGAATTTGGGAGCGATTCCGGAAACACTGCTGGAGAGCGAATTGTTCGGACATGAAAAGGGGGCCTTCACGGGGGCCTCGCGCCAAAAACCAGGATGCTTTGAGCGGGCCGAAGGCGGATCGCTGTTTCTGGACGAGATCACCGAGATTCCCACGAAGTGCCAGGTCGACTTGTTGCGAGTTCTCGAATCCGGTCAATTCTGCCGCATCGGCGGGGAGGACGTCATCCACAGCGACGTGCGTCTGATTTCAGCGACCAATCAGGAGGCCTTGTCCAAAGTTGAGGAAGGGACGTTTCGCGAAGACCTCTATTACCGCCTGAACATCGTGCCGATTCATATTCCCCCATTGCGACAGAGGCGCGACGATATCCCGTTGCTGGTGGAACATTTTTTCAGCTACTTCTGCCACCGTCACAAGCGGGACGACAAGATCGTCGCACAGGATGCGATGGAGTTGCTCGTCTCCGCCCGTTGGCCCGGCAACGTGCGCCAATTGCGCAATACCATCGAACGGTTGGTGGTGACGGTAAACGACAGCACGATCCACGCCGCCGATATTCCGACGGACTTGATTCCAAGTGCGGCGATGGGAAAGGCCAAGGTCAAGTCGCTGGCGGAGGCGGTCGACGACACCGAAAAGTCGGCGATATCGTCCGCCTTGATCGCTTGTGAATACCACCGCGAGCAAACGGCCAAACTGCTGGGGATCAGCGTCCGCACGCTGCATTACAAGATGAACCGTTACGGTCTTCATTAACTGGCCGCGGGCTCAAATCTATGGGAATCGGCATTCCCTGAAATGTAACCGTTCACGAGCCGTGGGTCTGACGCGTTTCTCGGCTAGTTGGGAATTCGCGACACGATTGCAAACACCGCAAAACGGGTCGGACCCCCTCGCATGTTCACTAGCCGTTGTCCACCCCGGAACGCTTACCCGAAATGTGAAAGTCGCAGATTCCGCCGGGAATGTGCATTCTGGAAGGAAACCTATCGAAATCCGGCGGGGGGGCGATTAGATTAGTGGAAACGCCCTGGTCGCGCCGAGAGGCAAACGCCAGCCGTTATCTTCTATCAATCGATCAAGTTCACCGCAGGGTGTGGATACCATTTGGGAAGGGGAAGTCGAGATGAGTTTTGTGCGAATGGGTGTGCCGGCAATCCTGGTCGTCGGGATGCTGGGGATTGCGAACGGAGCGCAGGACGACCAGTCCGAGGTGGACTTTGGCAAAGGAGTCCACGCGTACTACGAGGGGCGATGGGCGGACGCAGAGACTTTCTTTACCCAAGCGATTGGCGCAGGGACGATTGACCCGCGTCCTTATTATTTCCGCGGGCTAACGCGCGAGTTGTTGGGGAAGAAGGACCCGGGATTGGAGGACTGGCGGACTGGAGCGCAAGCGGAAGCGGCGCCTCAGGGGCGAGCTTTCGACATCGGCTCGGCGTTGGAGCGAGTGCAAGGTCCGGCGCGGATCAAGTTGGAACGGGTCCGTCGCGACGTGGTGGCGCAGCTGCGTCCACAAATTCAGCGCGAGTCCGACGGGATGGTCGATTTCTCCGCGACTCCGCAGCGCGCCGCGGCCGGTGCGGACGGCAGCCGGTCCAAAGGCGGGACGTTGGATCCGCGAAACCTTCCAGACGTCTCCTCGCTTGTCGACCCGACCGTTCCGTTCCAATCGACCGAAGCGGTCGTCCCACCGCCGAAACTTGCGGATCCGACAGCCGAGCCCCCGGCCGAAGGGGAGGCGTTGCCGCCGCCGTCGATGCCGGCGGAAAAGCCTGCGCCATCGGACGATCCATTCGGCGGTAACTCCGGGGATGCGGCCGATGTGCCTGCGGATGAAAAGCCTGCGGACGAGGTCCCGGCCGATGAGGCGCCCGCGGAGGAGAAGGGAGCGGACGACGGCGCGGGAGGGGACGCAGACGAACCGCCTCCGGCGGAGAAGCCTGCTGACAAGGGGGGCGGCGGCGACGATCCATTCGGCGGTTAGGCGGGCGGCATATCTTCGCGAGCTAGACTTGTTGAACTGGCTGGAACGGTTTAGCGGACAGGCGCAAGGATCACGGGCGCTACGTTCCGCCGTGGAAACCGCGAAAAAAGCCTTCGTCTGACGATCCGACGGCGGATCCGCCGCTCTGGGATGTTATTGTTTCCGGCGCAGGGCGGCTAGGTGTGTCGAGCCGACCGGCGTTTTCCCCCGCCGGAGGCCCTATCTGTGTTGATGAAAATGCAACATCCTCATTCGGCATTGCAGCTGTACCACACGATGCCGTACGGGGCAGTGCTGCACGACCAAGGGGTTCAGTTCGTCGTCTTTAGTCGTCATGCCACCGAAATTCGCTTGCTCTTGTACGATCGCGTGGAGGATTTGGAGCCGCAAGAGATCATTCGCTTCGATTCCAAAGGGGATCGGTGGGGGGATGTATGGAGCGTGTTTGTTCCGGGGATCGGGGCCGGACAACTCTACCATTTTCAAGCGAGTGGCCCATTCGATCCGGTGCGCGGAATGCGGTTCGATTCGACCGCCCGGTTGATCGACCCCTATTCCCGTGCCTTGGCCGGGGATTTTCTGCCGGCGACCGATGGCATCTTGCGTCCACCCAAATGTGTGGTCGTGGACGACTATTTCGATTGGGCGGGAGATCGCCATTTGCGGCGGGAGGTTTCCGAGTCGGTCATTTACGAGCTGCATGTGCGTGGATTCACGCGCGATCCCAGCAGCGGAGTCGAACACCCTGGGACGTATTTGGGAATTATCGACAAGATTCCATATCTCAAGTCGTTGGGCGTGACGGCGGTGGAATTGATGCCGGTGCACGAGTTCCCGACGAACGAATTCGACGGACGCCCGACGGTGCGACCGAACTATTGGGGGTATGATCCGCTGGCGTTTTTTGCGCCCCATCGTGGGTACGCCGCGGACCGCGCGGCGGGTGCTCAGGTCAACGAATTCAAGCAGATGGTCAAGGCCCTGCACGCGGCGGGGATCGAAGTCATACTGGACGTCGTGTTCAACCACACCTGCGAAGGGAACCACCTGGGGCCGACGCTCAGCTTCAAGGGTCTGGAGAACAGCGTGTATTACATGCTGGAGTCGGACCGCCGGTACTATCGCAACTTTTCCGGGTGCGGCAACACGATCAACGGAAACCATCCCATCGTCCGCGAGATGATTTTTCATTGCCTGCGGCACTGGGTGCACAATTATCACATCGACGGATTTCGCTTCGACCTGGCGTCGATCCTCAGTCGAGACCGACACGGCGACCTGGTCCCCAACCCGCCGCTCGTCGAGTCGATTGGGGAGGATCCGATGTTGGCGGATACGAAGATTATCGCCGAGGCGTGGGATGCGGCCGGCGCCTACCAAGTCGGCTCGTTCGGCGAAGACCGCTGGGCGGAGTGGAATGGCCGATACCGTGACGATGTGCGGAAGTATTGGCGGGGCGACGGGGGGATGCGAGGGAGTTTCGCGACGCGGCTCTCGGGCTCCAGCGATCTTTATCAACCGGGTGGACGCCCCCCCTGCGCCAGCATCAACTTTGTTACATCACATGATGGGTTCACGCTCAACGATCTGGTGAGCTATCGAGACAAGCACAACCAGGCCAACGGCGAAGGGAACCGAGACGGCGATTCAAATAATCACTCGGACAACTACGGGGCAGAAGGGGTGACGACAAATTCGGCAATCGAGTCGCTCCGGGCGCGACAGATTCGCAATTTCTTCGCCACGTTGTTGTTCAGTCAGGGGATTCCGATGCTGCTGATGGGGGACGAGTGTCGCCGGACGCAGCGCGGGAACAACAACGCCTACTGTCAGGACAATGAAATATCCTGGTTCGACTGGGGGCGAGTTCAAGCGCACGCCGATCTGGTGCGGTTTGTGCGGGAGCTGGTGCGGTTTCGCGGCAACCAGCCGACCGTCCGGCGGCGGAATTTTCTGACGGGGCTGAACAATGGCCGCGGGATGTTCCCCGACGTGAGCTGGTTCAACGAAGCAGGACAAACGATGGATTGGGGAGCGCAATCCGCCAGCGGCGCGATTGCGTGTCTGCTGTCGGCCCCGCCGATCTCCGAGGACCCGTTGCTGATCGGCCGGGACTTGATGGTGTTGTTCAATCCGTCGCCGCAGGCGGTCACGTTTGAAGTTCCGCGTTTTGTGAATTCTGAGGAATGGCGTTGGTTGATCGATACCGCGCGCAATTCGCCCGACGACATTTTCCCGAACTATACCGGCCCGCCGATGCCGAAGAACAAACGAGTTGTCCTGCACGACCGATCGACCGTGGCGTTTGTTCGCCCGTAATTACCCGCCCGGGAAACAGGGGTTGCGGCATGCAAGCGGCAGGTAACTGAGAGCAGCACGCGTTCGCCGGGTGGAACACGCCGGGTTCCTCACCCCGCTTCATCCGCCGATTTCTCCCCCGAAGCCGGGAACGGGTATTCGGACAGGTTCCTATTCGGCGAAGTGTCCGGAAACGGGTTGCGTGGTTGCATTTTCGGCTTTCGCAGGAGAGCGGCGATTCGCCGCGGCGAATCGCCGCCGGTTGATTGACGCGTATTTTCCGCCGGATAGAATCCGGTTCATCAGACGATCAACAATTCACTTCACATATTTTGGGAGACGATGGCCATGGGCGCAGCTGCTACGTTTACACAAGGCAATTTCGATTCGGAAGTCCTGGGATCTCCGCAGCCGGTGCTGGTCGACTTTTGGGCGACCTGGTGTGGTCCTTGCCGGCAGATCGCTCCGATCATCGAGCAATTGGCCGGGGAAAACAACGTCGCCAAGGTGGGCAAGTTGGACGTGGACAGCGAGTCGGCGATTGCGGAACGGTACGACGTGCAGAGCATCCCAACGCTGTTGCTGTTCAAGAACGGGCAGGTTGTAGAACGGCTGGTGGGGGCTTATCCCAAGAGCAAGCTGCAAGAGATGATCAACCGGCATTTGAACTAATCGATGGACGCGAGGCCGGACGCGCCGGCACGTGGAGATTGCTGTTCAGAGCGAAGCCGGCGCCTCCGGCTTGGCGTTAAACAAGGAACTCGCGAAGCCGGCGCTGGCGGCTTGGCGGTAAACAAGGAGCTCGCGAAGCCGGCGCTTGCGGCTTGGCGGTAAACGAGGAACTCGCGAAGCCGGCGCCTCCGGCTTGGCGTTAAACGAAGACGTCATGATGCGTTGCCACACATACTGAACGACCTCCAATGCCGGGGGGAGTAGGGGCCAGATACCGAAGCGTAGATACCCATGCCGCTGCGGCGGGAGAGTGTAAGGAGATGAGGGAGTTATCCGCGGCGGATTTGGCAACTGAGGCCACCGGCGGCGGGGACATAGCAATGGGTAGTGTAGTCCATCACCATTCGATCTGAGCTAAACCGCCAGCCGAGCGTGGAGATCGAATTCATCATGCGGCGGATCCACTCGCCGGGCAAGCCGTCGATATCGCGTTGATAGAACGTCGGAATCACGTCGACTTCCAAGGTCTCGTAGAGGTTGAGTGCATCCCGTTGGTCGGTAATTTCATCTTGGACATGGCAGGTTCCATGCCCGATGGCGAATCCGTTCGCGCCGTCGTAGGCCTCCGCCCACCAACCGTCAAGAATCGAGAGATTCAGTCCGCCGTTGAGCACGGTTTTTTGGCCGCTGGTCCCGGAAGCTTCCAGGGGGCGGCGCGGGTTGTTGAGCCAGACATCGACCCCTTGCACCAGGTAGCGACAGACGTTGATGTCGTAATCCTCGACAAACACGACCTTACCAGCAAAACGGGGATCGTGCCGCATCTGGTCGATCAAGCGGATATAGGACTTGCCGGGCTCGTCCATCGGGTGCGCTTTGCCGGAGAAGATGATCTGTACGGGGCGGGACGGATCGTTGAGAATTCCGGCGAGTCGTTCGAGATCGCTGAAGATCAGATTCGCGCGTTTGTAGGTGGCGAATCGCCGGGCAAAACCGATCGTGAGCGCCGCGGGATCTAGAATCGCGCGAGTGGCATCTCCAACGCCGTCGACTTCTTGGCGGCGAGCATTTTGCCGGGCAACGCGGCGGCGGACGAACGCCAGCATCAGGGACTTGAGGGTGTTGTGCGTCTCCCAGAGTTCGCCCGGATCGACTTTATAGACTTCGCTCCAAACATGCGGCTCGCCGACCTGTTCCAACCAGCCGACCGGAAAATAGCGGTCGTAGAGTTGCTTCATTTGGGCCGCCAGCCAGGTCGACGTGTGGACCCCGTTGGTGATGTGGCCGATCGGAATTTCCTCTTCCACCCGCCACGGCCAGAGGTGTGCCCACATTCGCCGCGAGACGTGCCCGTGCAGTTGGCTGACCGAGTTGGCGGTCCGTGAGAGTTTCAAGCCGATCACGGTCATGCAGACCGACTCCGCGTGATTTTGCGGATCGATTCGGCCAAGGCTCAAGAATTGTTCCTCGGAAAGTCCCAGCCGATCGCGGAGCGGCCCGAGGTGCTCTTCGACCAGAGCCGGTTCGAATCGATCGTGTCCCGCGGGAACGGGGGTGTGCGTCGTAAAGACGGTTTGCTGGGCGACCTGGCGGAGCGCGTCGTCAAAGCTGATCCCGTCGGTCTGCATCCGGGTAGCGATAAACTCCAGAGGCGCGAACGCGCTGTGCCCTTCATTCAAGTGGAACACACCGGGGCGGTATCCCATCGCCAGGAGGGCTCGAACGCCGCCGATCCCCAACACCAATTCCTGTCGGATCCGCGTGCGCACGTCGCCACCGTACAGGCGATTGCTGAGCAACCGGTCGCTTTCACTGTTTTCGGGGACGTTGCAATCGAGCAAAAACAAACGGACTCGGCCGACCTGCATTTTCCAGACGCGAGCGTGGATCGTCCCCGTCCGCGTGGGGACGGAGACCAGGAGCGGCTCCCCTTCGAGTTGGGTGGCGGGGCGGATCGGCAATTCGTGCACAGAGTTTTCGACGTATTCCTCCAGCTGATATCCGTCGACATCCAGGCGTTGGTGAAAGTAGCCTTGGCCATAAAACAGTCCGACCGCGACCAGCGGGATCCCCAAGTTACTGGCGCTTTTGATGTGATCGCCCGAGAGGACGCCCAACCCGCCCGAGTAAATCGGAAGCGATTCGTGGATGCCGAACTCGGCGGAAAAATAGGCGACGGGGCGGGAGCCGAGGACGCTGGCGTGGTTCGCCGCCCAATGGGGCCGCCGCTGCATGTACTCCTTCAACTGCCGGTAGGCGTTGTTGATCCGGCTGTACAGCACCATTTCGGCCGCGCGCTGATCCAAGCGATCCGGTGTGAACTCGCGGAGTAGCGCGACCGGGTTGTGATCCAATTGCCGCCAGCGATTGGGATCCAGGTCACGAAACAAATGTTGGACGTCCGGGGTCCACGACCACCAGAGGTTATTGGCCAGTGCGAGGCATTTGTCGTGAAGTTCCTCGATCGTCGTCCGTCCTAGATCTTCGCTTGCGTGCACATCCATATTCTTGACAAGCTCATTCATCCCCGTGCCGAATTCCGCATTCTAGCCGATTTCAGCCGACTGAGAAATATCGACGGCGGGCAAAGTGCCTTCCCCAGACGCCAGGGCCCCCGCACCAGCCTTCTTCCGTGAACCGGACTTGCAATTCTGATGCATCTAAAAACTCCGACTTCCTGGTTGAACGCCAAGCCGGAGGCGCCGGCTTCGAGCTTCCCGCTGAGCCGTTGGTGGCGGCGCCTCCGGCTTGGCGTTCAACGAAATGCTGGGGAAACGTTGAGCCTAAACTGCTCGAACTCGTTGTGGGGATAAGGGTCATTGGAGGGGGTCAAGGTCCCGCGAGGGCCCGGCGCCAATACTCGTGCGCTTTCCCCAAGGCGATGTACAACAGGGTTCCCGGCAAATACGCACCGTTGTTCAAACGGCCAACTGGGAAGCCCGTCATCAATTCCAGGGCTTCGTAGACATTTTGAACGGCGTAGATATGAAATCGCCCAGCGGCGGCGGCCTCGACGACATCTTCCCGCAACATCAAATCGGGCGCGTTGGCTACTGGAATCACGACCCCCTGGTCGCCCGTCAATCCGAAGTATTGGCAGGTATCGAAAAAGCCCTCGATCTTCTCGTTGACGCCGCCGATCGCCTGAACGTTTCCGTGTTGATCGATCGCGCCCGTGATCGCGAGATTCTGGCGGACGGGGATATCGGTCAGCGCGCTCAACAGGCAACATATTTCGGCGCAGGAAGCGGAATCTCCGTCGATCCCCCCGTAGCTTTGCTCGAACGCCAACGATGCACTGAAGGCCAAGGGGTGGTTGGTTGGCAGCAGGCGGCGGATCAGCCCGCCCAAAATGTAAAAGCCCTTGGTGTGGATCGTGCCGGAGAGTCGGGCGGAGCCCTCGATGTCGATCAGCCCGGCGCGTCCGGCGCCGATGGTGGCGGTGATCCGCGCCGGAAATCCGTAGGTAAGCGGTCCCGCCTGCATCACCGCCAGTCCATTGATCTGACCGATGACCGCGCCGCTGGTCTGAATGATGATCGTACGGTTTTCCACGAATTCCTGGAAACGACGGGAGGGGAGGCTGGCTCGCGCCTTGGTCCGTTGCACGGCGAGCTTGACCTGCCTGGAGGTGACGTTGGCTTCCGCCGCTTGCAGCGTGAGAAATGCCGCCTCGCGGGCGATATCGGCGATGCGACCAAAACGAGCGGTCAACTTTTCGCTGTGGGCGATGATCCGTGCACCGTGTTCGACCAGTGCCGCCACCGCACCTCGCTCGAAATGTGGGAGTTCCTCGGCGCGCGACAAGCGCGCCAGCACCGCGGCGTATTGCTGCAGACCCTCGTCGCTTCGTTCGATTTGATCATCGAAGTCTGCCAGGACCTTGAACAGATCTCGAAAGTCGCTGTCGTATTCGTCCAATAAGTAAAACGTGCGCACATCGCCGATCAGGATTACGCGGACCTTGATCGGGATCGTTTCGGGCTGGACCACCACGTAGGGCCGCATCCATCCGACTTCGGGGGGAACGATTTCCAATTGCCCCGTACGAATCGTCCGCATCAAAGCGCGCCAGGCGCCGGGTTCGTTGAGCACATCTTCGGCGTCCAGGATCAAAAACCCCTGATCCGCCTGCAGCAGAGCGCCGCCGCGAATACCTGTGTAGTCCGAGGAGACGGAGCCCTCAGGACTCCATCGCGGTTCGACGGTGCCCAGCAAGTTGATCATGCTGGGAGTGAGCTCTTCCACGACCGGCCGATTGCGGGAAGCGTCGTGCTGCAGCACGATATTGACGCCGTACAACTCGGCGAGCGCCACCTCGGCTTCCTCGTCGGCGGGCTCGCGAAGACGGTAGCGAATCACATCGTCGACAACTTCCTGGACGAACTCGGCGACGCCTTCCCCGGGGAATTCGTGCAAGATTTGTTCGGTCAGGTTCGCCAACAATTCCTGGGCCGTGCGCTGATTGAATTCCTCGACTTTCCGAGTTCCTTCCCGCACCAAATGGGAGACCTGTCGAGCGATCTCGTGCATTTGCTGGCGGAGCGCGGGGAATTCCTGTTCGAACTGCTCGAGTCGTTCCGCGGTGACTTTTCCCTGTTGGGCCAGCGTTTGAAATTGCTCGACCGACACCGGCTGACCGTCGACGATCGGCAAGATCATTGGGGCGGTGACATCTCCGGATTGCATCGTGACCAGCGCCAGTTGTTTTTCGGCCAAGCTTTGCTCGAACGGCGCGGAAATGCCTTGGGCTTGCTGTTGAACGGACTCGCGAATCGATTGCCGGTGAGCGGAGTAGGGATCCGCCTCCAAGGTCCGACGCAATCCGCCTTGGACAAACGTGCTGAGGGCGAGCATCCGCTCGCGAAACATGCTGGATTGCCCAGGGGCGAGCGAGACCAAACGCGGGCGATCGGGACGCTTGAAATTGTGAACGAAGCAGCGGTCGCGCTTGGCGTCGGTTTGCAGATCGAGTTCCGTCAGGAGGCTCCGCACCAGCAGTTGCCGCCCGGTCCCGCGCGGTCCGCGGATGTAGATATTCTGGCCCGGGGCCTGGCACTGCAAGCCAAACAGAAGTGCTTCGCGAGCGGTTGCTTGCCCGACGAATTGCCGCGCCGGGTTGACCTCGGCGGTGGTCTCAAAGGGGAGCCGATCCGGATCGCATCGCCATCGCAGCCGCGTCGCAGGAATTTCGGTATCCTTCGCCACGGTCATGATCGGTCGCGGTTCCAATGCCAAGTGGGGACAGGGGGCCGGCGGTCAACTCGCACTGCCGGCTTGCCGGCCCCGAATTTCCCGCTGCGCGATCAGGCGTTCGCCCGCGAACGCGACTCGCGGAGGCCGCGACTGAGAATGTCGCGAAGCAACGGGGAATAATCCTCGTACTTCACCAAATCGGGCGCCCCGTTGGCGAATTGGTAGATCGCATCTCGCGGCTTCTTGCCCAGCGAGATCAAGGTGGAGGAAACCGTGGCGACGTCCCGCTCGCGAACCACCATATTCGCCCGCGCGCCGGTTTGCGGGCTGCGGGCAAAGACCTTGCTGGCCACCGCCAGAAACTTCACCGGCGAGTCGAGCATTTGGAGAGTCAACAGGCGTTGGGCCAGCCGCGCCCGTTCATCGTTCCGATCGTCGACGTCGTTCACCCCGACGATGTTCAATCCTTCATTGAGTTCGGAAACATTGATATCGTTCCCGCCGTGGATAACCCAACCGCTTTCGTGGTCGGCCACGACGAAATTGACGCCAGGATATTGATCGCTGTGCAGTTCCTCCAAGGCGAAATCGACTGCTTGTCGCGCCGAATTGCAGCGCAAAAGATTGCGGCACAGCACGCGACGCGAGCGGGGCGCCGCCGGTGCAGCGAATTTTTTTCGGCCGATCGAAGCGACGAACATCCCGTTTTGGTTCACGCCCAATTGCGTGCCCCCCGACTTGGGATCGATGCACGCTAAAATGCGGGGTTTGCCCGATTGGATGCTGGGAGCCGGCGATGTGGCGTTGGCGGGTTCTTCACGATTACAGGCAACGAGAATTGGAGCATCTGGGACGAGGTGATAGACAATCGCTACGAGGCTCATTGCGTTCGGTTCCCCTATTGTTCTGTCGTTTTGCTTTCAGAGTCAATTTATCTGAATTCGCCCGGCAAACCACCCTCTTTTGGCGGCAATCGCACTTTTTTTCACAAATTGTTCGGCCGCATTACACCCCAGGTTCAACGTCTGATGCTGTCAGTACCCGAACCGCGCCAACTTGTCGCGGCCCGCCGGCGATGTGGGCGGGGGTCGCACGGAAACACGCCTGAACTTGTCACAGCGAGGCGTCGACGCGCGGAGATTTTTTTGGTGAGAAGACGCACGAGACAAATTGACTTTTTCGTAGAAATCGAGAAACTGATCGGTTTGCATTTCGCGGCATGTTCCTCCGGAGCGCGGTGCTCCCTATTTCAGTGCAGCCACCCAAAATGCCATTGACGAGTCTGCCAACAGCGGAGCCTCTACTCTCAATTCAAGACAGAATCCGCACGTTGACCGGAGTCAAGATCATCGGCTCTGGATCGGCCACTCCGGAACGCCGCGTGGCCAACGAAGACCTGGCGCGACTCGGTTGCGACCCCGAGTGGATTGTGCAACGCACGGGGATCCACTGTCGACATCATGTGCGTCCGGGGCAATCCACAAGTGATCTGGCGATCGAGGCAGGACGGCGATGCTTGGCAAATGCCGGCGTGGCGCCTGCCGAGGTGGATTTGATCGTGATCGGCACGATGACTCCGGACCACTACACTCCGGGCGCGGCGCCGCTTACGCAGGCCGCGTTGGGGTGTCGTTGTCCGGCGATGGATCTCAACGCTGCCTGTTCCGGCTTCATGTACGCGCTGGTTACCGGAGGCCATTTCATCAAGTCGAACACCTGCCGGAATGTGCTGGTGATAGGCGCCGATGTGATGTCGATGACGGTCGACCCGGAAGACAAGAAGACCTATCCCCTTTTCGGAGATGGCGCCGGGGCGGTGCTGCTGACGCAAGATTCGTCCGAGTCGGCCGAACATTCGGGGATGTTGGTTTTCTGCCTCGCCTCGTTGGGGGAGTTGTCGAGCGCCTTGGTCATTCCCGCCGGGGGTTCGCGGATGCCCATCACGGTGGAGGCGGTGGAGCAGCGGATGCAGTTTTTGCGGATGGATGGGCGGGCGGTCTTCAAATGGGCGGTCCGTTTGATTCCCTGGCTGACTCACGAGATGATCTCGGCCGCGCACATGGACCTGAGCGATATCGATTTGTTCGTGTTCCATCAAGCGAACCGGCGAATTCTCGATTCGGCGATGAAGGACTTGGCGATTCCGCACGAGAAGGTATTTGTGAATTTGGACGAGTACGGGAATACGTCGGCGGCCAGCATCCCGATTTCGCTAGACGAGTGTCTGCGTGGCGGGCGGATTCGTCCTGGGAATCGCGTGTTTTTGTGCGGTTACGGCGCTGGGCTTTCTTGGGGCGCCTGCATCTTTCAGTTTTAGCCGCCCGAGGGGCGAGCGTGCCGTTCCATGAAACAGCCGCTGCGGATGGTCCCTTTCGAGCAGTTGATGCTGCATCTCGACCGTCCAAATTACCCAAATGTTTTGGCGGTGCGACTGCACTTTCGAGGAGAAATTCAGCGCGCATTGGCGATACGGGCCTTCGAGCAAACCCGCGCACGGCATCCGCTGGCGGATGCCGTGTTGGACCCCGAGCAAACTCGGTTTATCTCCGCCGAAAGCCCTTTGCAATTGGAATGGTGCGAGCCCTTCGCCGGGTGGCCGACGCTCTGGCAACGAATCGTCCGTTCGCGTCCGCAGGTCTTGATCGAGTCGGACAACACGTTGACGCGGTTGACGATTGCCGCGCCCCATGCGCTGACCGACGGTTTAGGGGGGCTCCAATTTGCACAAGATTGGATGACGCTTTATCACCAACTCGTGCAGGGTGAACCGACGGCCAAGCTCACGCCGCTCAATCCGGACCGCTTGGCCGATCGCGGAAACTTGCGCTGGGCCCGCTGGCGATTCCTTCGCAAGTTGCCGCTTCAGGCGGTCGCCTTATTCGGCGCCTCCAAATTCCTGTGGCGGAAGCCGGCCCCCCTGGTTCCGGTCGGCGAGCCAGCCGCCGATGTCGGACCTCTGCCGCCCGATTTTCCCCAATTGCTCCACGTGCGGATCCCAGCCGCGTTGGTCCAACAACTACGCGCCATTGGGCGACGGCAGCGGGCCGGCCAGCACGAGTTGCTGCTGGCCTGGCTGTTTGCGGCGATCGCCCGGTGGCGCGAACGTCGCGGCGGCCAGAAAAGTCGCGATTGGATTCGCCTGCTGGTTCCGCTGACGACGCGGAAGCGCAGCGACCAGGACCTCCCCAGTTGCAACCAGGTCACGATAGTGCAAATCGATCGGACCGCGTCCCAATGCGGGCAGCTCGAGTCGCTGGCACCCGGAATCGCGCACGAGTTGGGGGTCATCCGCCGTTGGGAACTGGATCGGACCATGCTGTTCGCCTTGCAGTTGGCGGCCGGTGTACCCGGACAGATCCGCCGGATGGCGCGGTCGATCCAACGTCGCGCCACTTGTATCGCGACGTACATGGGTCGCGGGTTCTTGCGGATCGCGTTGCCGGAGATCGGCGGCGGGTATCAGGTCGGCGATTTGCAACTGCACGACTTGGAGATACTCTCCCCGTTGCTGCCGGGGACACCGGCGAGCTTCGCGTTTCTGGAGTTTCGCGGCGAGGTCATCGTCTCGCTGCACGCCGACGGTCGCGTGTTGCCGCTGGCCGACGCCCAGGCTTTGTTGGTCGAACTGCAGTCGGTCTTGGGATCGCTGGCGGATTTTTCCCCAGACAGCCGCGAACAATCCGCCGCCCCGTCGCGTTGAGCGCAAGCTGTTCCAGCTCGTCCGATCGGTACCACCGCCACTGCCGCGCCGAGGGGCGGAGCGTTCCGCGGACGCTCTCCGTCACGAGGCCTATCAATTCGATTTGATATCGGGTGACCTGGTGGTGGAGTCGCAAATTCGATTCGCGCAAGCGAACTCGCAGCCCCGTTTGCAGCTCGACCTGTTCCTCCAACGCGGCAAGGTCGGCGTCCGACGGATAATCGCAGCGGAAGAAATCCCACAACCCGGACCAGCGTTCGCCGTCCCCGCCGCGGCGCATCAGCCATCGGCCGCCACGTTGGATCAGCA
>JBGSLW010000068.1:0-7064 GCA_041740495.1 Pirellulaceae bacterium | reverse complement strand
CCCGCCAGCACCCGCGGTGGGGCAGGGCAGTCCTCCCAGTCCAACCGCTTGGCCGATAATCTGGCGCCCGCCACGCGCAGCGAACAAGCCGGAATGCAAATCGAAATCGATCGCGAAACCGGTGTCGGTGGATTGGCCGACATGCCGGAACGCGAAGTCGGAGTCAACTCCCGCCGCGCCTCTCCCGATAGCGATCAACTCGCCAGCGAACCGACCCGCCGCTTCCTGCAACGCGATCCCAGCGGCGCACTCAGCGCGCCGGCCCCCAGCGGTCCGACACCTGCCGCATTCGCCGGACGGAATCCCGGGAACTTGTCGAATGCCGGCCCCCAAACCGAAGCCGCGATCGAAGCGGGACTCGCCTTTTTGGCTCGCCACCAAGGCCCCGACGGCCGCTGGTCCCTGCTGGGCTTCGATGACAATGATCCCGCCAAACAGTTCCAGCTCGATTCCGATACCGCCGCCACCGGCCTGGCCCTGCTGGCTTTCCAAGGCGCCGGATACACCCACCGCCAGTACCAATACCAAGGCGAAGTCGCTCGCGGCATCGCCTGGCTGGTTCAACATCAGGCCGAGGACGGGAATCTGTACATCGCCAGCGACGAAGTCTCCAACCGCAGCTGCCTGTTTTACTCGCACGCCATCGCAACGTTGGCTCTGGCCGAAGCCTACGGGATGACCCAGGACTCGAACTTGCGCGAACCGATCGAACGGGCCGTTGCCTTCCTGATCAAGACGCAGGATCCCGTCAACGGCGGCTGGCGCTATTACGCCGACCCGCAACACCCCGATCCGCGGTTCCGAGCCTCCACCGACACCTCCGTCACCGGTTGGGTCGTCACGGCCCTGCATAGCGCCCGACTGGCGGGGATCGACGTCGACCCAAAAACTTGGGAAGGTGTCGACCACTGGCTGGCGATCTCCCACGCACCCGACAACGAGTCGTTCTTCCGCTACAACCCGTTCGCACCGGATATCGACACGCAACGGGCCGGACGAGACGCCTCGCTCAGCATGACCTCGGTCGGACTGCTGATGCGGATGTACACCGGTTGGGATCGAAACGACCAGCGACTGGTCGCCGGCGCCCGGGCACTGCTGCGCCAGCCCCCCAGCGATGCGAATGGTCTGGTCCGTGATACCTACTACTGGTACTACGCCACACAGGTCCTGCGACATGTCGGCGACGATGTCTGGGCGGAGTGGCACGACGCCCTTCATCCCCTGCTGATCCAGACGCAACAGTCGTCCGGTCCGCTCGCCGGCAGTTGGCATCCGTATTATCCGGTCGAGGATCGTTGGGCGAAGAACGGCGGGCGGCTCTATCTCACCGCAATGAACTTGCTGTCTCTCGAGGTCGACTACCGCCTCTTGCCGCTCTACGAGAAAACGACACTCCCTCGCGAGTCCGAGTGACCGCAGGCGATGGGGAGGCTGGAGGCTGGAGGTCCGAGGCGCAACCCGCTTCGTCTGCGGAGTCATCCACGTGACAATGCCCATCTGCGATGACCGTGCCTGACCGTCAGCACTACCGTCATTCCGGGCTGAGCCCCGGAATCCAAAAGTGGCAGGATGCCGAGGCCTGTGGTTCTCTGTTCACGGCAAGTGGATTCCTGCCTGCGCAGGAATGACGGAGGTGTAATAACGGACGGTGGATTCCTGCCTGCGCAGGAATGACAGTCGACACTATCGTCATTCCGGGCTGAGCCCCGGAATCCAAAAGTGGCAGGATGCCGAGGCGTGTGGTTCTCTGTTCACGGCAAGTGGATTCCTGCCTGCGCAGGAATGACAGAGGTGTAATAACGGACGGTGGATTCCTGCCTGCGCAGGAATGACAGTCGACACTACCGTCATTCCGGGCTGAGCCCCGGAATCCAGAAGTGGCAGGATGCCGAGGCGTGTGGTTCTCTGTTCACGGCAAGTGGATTCCTGCCTGCGCAGGAATGACGGAGGTGTAATAACGGACGGTGGATTCCTGCCTGCGCAGGAATGACGGATGAGTTCACGGACTGATTCGCGGGACCACGGCCTGGAGTCCGCCGGGGCACGGAAGGTACGCCTGCGATCAGGCTGTTTTCCGCGTAATTCTGATCACATTCCCCCGGAAAATTCGCAAACCGAGTTCTTTTCCCTCAGCTATACTTAGGAGCTTGTACCTTAGCCACTCCCTCGCTGCGGGCGGAGTCGGCAGGGTAAGGGGGGCCCAGGCCTGGAGACAGGCTCCGTCACGTTAATCCGGCTACTACTTTTCGCAAGAGATTAGATGATGTACAAACGTACACTATATGCGGTTTGGGGATTGGCGGTCCTTCTGCTGGTGGGTTCCGTCCGAGCCCAAGACAACGGCCCCTCGTATCAGGTCGATTTCGCCGATGCGATCAACCACTACGTAACTGTCACGATGACCGCCGAAGTCGACGGCGGCGCGGTGCAGATCATGCTGCCGACCTGGACTCCGGGTTCGTACATGATCCGCGAGTACGCCAAGAGCATCGATCGGATCGGCGCAGTGGACTCGAGCGGCAACGAACTGCCGATTGAAAAGATCAGCAAAAACCGCTGGCAGATCGAGGCCGGGGACGCCAAGAAGATCAAAGTGACCTACCGGGTCTACTGCAACGAGCGATCGGTGCGGACGAACTGGGTCGGCGTCGGCTACGGTGTGCTCAATGGCGCGGCGACCTTCGTCACAATCCCCGAGCAAATCGATCGACCGCATCGAGTTGCTTTGCGGCTCCCCAAAGGGTGGCAGCGTTCCGCAACGGCACTTCGTCCGGAAGGAAAACTGCCCAACCGTTACCGCGCCGACTCGTACCACGAACTGGTCGACAGCCCGATCGTGGCAGGTCGCTTGGACGTTCATTCCTTCGTGGTGGCGGGGGTCGAACACTTTCTGGTCAACGTCAATCCGGCCAACGATATCGACGGCGATCGCGCCACCGAAGACCTGGGCAAGATCATTAACGAACACCACGAGGTCTGGGGAACCGTCCCGTACGATCGGTATTACTTCATCAACGTCAACACCAACGGCGGGGGTGGGCTGGAGCACGACAACTGTTGCCTGCTGAT
Organism: Pirellulaceae bacterium; assembly: GCA_041740495.1. Classification (GTDB taxonomy): domain Bacteria; phylum Planctomycetota; class Planctomycetia; order Pirellulales; family Pirellulaceae; genus JANMEB01. Next base: position 3,992 of record JBGSLW010000068.1, on the reverse strand, counting down.
GTCGACGCAACTGGATACGCGCGACAAGGCGGCGTACAAGAGCTGGTTGGGGTTGTGCAGCCACGAGTTCTTCCATGCCTGGAATGTGCGGCGGCTGCGGCCCAAGGCCCTGGTGAACTACGACTACGAAGCCGAGGTCTACACGCCCAGTCTCTGGATCGCCGAAGGTTTCACCAGCTACTACGAGGACTTGCTGGTGGCGCGCGCCGGACTGTTGACCCAAGACGAATTCATCCGCAAGTTGTCCGGACAAATCGAGTCACTGCAGCGGACCGAAGGACGGTTGGTACAGAGCCTCCGCGACGCCTCGCACGACGCCTGGATCAAATACTATCGCCCCTCGCCGAACTCGCGCGACACGCAGATCAGCTACTACACCAAGGGGGCCGTGGTCGGATTCCTGCTGGACGTCGAAATCCGCCGGGCCACCGACGGCCAGAAGAGCCTGGACGACGTCTTGCGGCTGATGTACGAACGCTTCGCCGCCAGCGGATACACGCCTGAGGACTTTCAAAACGTCTGCAACGAAGTCGCCGGCGCCGATTTGAGCGCCTGGTTCCAGCGCGCGGTCGAATCCACCGACGAGCTCGATTATCAGCCGGCGGCGGATTGGTTCGGACTCGCCATCGGCGAGATTGTTCCGCAACAAGTCGCTGCCGAACCGGCGCCGGAGCCAACACCCGAGCCGGCACCGGCAGCATCCAAGGAGCCCCCCGCCGCCGACGGTTCCGATGCCCCACCGCAGGAAAGCAGCGACGGAACGATCCCCACGTCGATTCCCACCTCCGCCCGCATGTGGCAAGAACCGGTCGCCGATCCGGCGGCCCAGCGTCCCGGCCGGGGAACCCGGCGACGGAGCTTTGGGAATGCCAACGCGGAATCGACGCAAGAATCCGACGGCGAATCGTCCAAGAAGCCCAAGCGTTGGCTGGGGATCGGCGAACCCGACTCCCCCGCCACCAAAGTCGGCCTGGCCGACACCGATGAAATCCTGGCGGTCAACGGGACTCGGCTGGAAGGGGATATCGAAGCCCGCGTGCAAGATTTCGAAGTCGGCGACCCGCTGAAAATCCTGATCGCCCGCGACAAGCAAATCCTGGAGATTCTGGTGGCGGTCGGCGAACTGAAGCCGCAGCCGAATTGGAGCGTCCGCATCGCTCCCGAAGCCAGCGAAGCCCAAAAAACCCGCATCGGCCGCTGGCTGCACCAAGAGACGAAGCCGGAATAAGCGGCACCGCAGAATTCTGAATTCGATACAGCGCCGGTCGCCGGACCGCGGAATTCTGAAACGGTCGCAGCGATGGGCGCCAAGCTGTTGGCTCTCATTTTCTCTGCAAGCGGGGCGATGAGTTTCGGACGAGCGCGTCGCCCTCCACCCAACCCCCCATCGAATCGAGTATCATCGAACGCTTGTTCAGTCCCCTGTCGGTGGCGATTTCATGGGAGCGGGACACGGTGGTGCGGATTCTCCAAAGCGGTGGCTATCGCCAATTGGCGTCGTTCCAGACGGCGACGCTGGTTTACGACGCCACATCCCAATCCTGCGAATGCTTCCCGGACGTGCGGTCTCGCACACACGACCAAAAGGTGCAGGCAGCCCGCACCGCGCGCCAGGGTCCCAATGCAGGGCAACAATTTTGGGGCTGTACCGGGTATCCTGATTGCACCGGGATCGTTCCCATGTAACTCGGCTGGAATGCGCGGCCATGCTCGCCAAACTGAAAACATTTACGCTCCTGGGAATCGACGCGTTGGCCGTCGAAGTCGAGGTCGACATCTCGCCCGGGGCGATGCCCAAGACCATCTTGGTCGGACTCCCGGAACAAGCGGTTCGCGAAAGCACCCACCGGGTCGAGCGGGCTCTCGTCAATTCCGGGTTCCTCCGACCGGCCGATCGCGTCGTGATCAACCTGGCTCCGGCCGAAATCCCCAAACAGGCGGCGTCGTTCGACTTGCCGATCTGCCTGGGGATCTTGCTGGGGAGCAGCCAATTCGAATCCGACCGGCTGGAGCAATACGCGGTTGTGGGTGAATTGTCGCTGGAAGGGCAGACGCGCCGCGCCAAAGGGGTGCTGTCGATGGCGATGGCCGCCGCCCGCGATCCGCATCTCCGCGGGATCGTCGTCCCCCGCGAAAACGCCTCGGAAGCGGCGGTCGTGGAGGACCTGGAAGTCATTCCGGTCGACAGTCTGGGCCAGGCGGTTGGGTTTTTCGCCGGTCAGCTGGAGATCGATCCGGTCCCCTCGCGGCTGGAACAGCTCTTCCAAGAGTATGCCCGCTACGACGACGACTTCGCCGATGTCCGCGGACAGGAGATGGCCAAACGCGCCGTGGTGATCGCCGCCGCCGGCGCGCACAACATCTTGATGTTGGGACCGCCGGGAAGCGGCAAGACGATGTTGGCCAAGCGGATCCCTTCGATCCTCCCCACGCTTTCGCCGACCGAATCGATCGAGACGACGCGGATCTACAGCGCCTGCGGCCGGCTCCGCGACGGCCAACCGCTGATGGCCCAGCGCCCCTTTCGCTCCCCGCACCATACGATCAGCGAAGCGGGCCTGGTCGGCGGAGGCAGTATTCCCACCCCCGGCGAAATCAGCATGGCCCACAACGGCGTGTTGTTTCTGGATGAACTGCCCGAATTCAACCGCCGCACGCTAGAGGTCCTTCGCCAGCCGCTGGAGGAAGGGCACGTCACGATCGCCCGCGCGATGAACTCGACCACCTTCCCCGCCGATTTCATGCTGGTCGCAGCGCTCAATCCGTGTCCTTGCGGATATCGGACCGATCCGCGCCGCGCCTGCCATTGCAACATCCCGCAGATCGAAAAGTACATGAGTAAGATCTCGGGGCCGCTCCTGGATCGGATCGATATCCACATCGAAGTGCCGGCGGCCGAGTACAAAGAGCTGGCGTCGGCGCTGCCGGGGACGTCCAGCGAATCGATGCGGACTCAAGTCGCTGCGGCGCGGCAGATTCAGCAGGAGCGGTTCGTGCACGAGTCCGCAAATTACAACGCCCAGATGAAGAGCAAACAGGTCCGCAAATACTGCGGATTGGACGCGCACGGGATCGCGACGATGAAATCGGCGGTCAACGACCTGGGGCTATCGGCTCGAGCCCACGACAAGGTCCTCCGCGTCGCCCGCACGATCGCCGATCTGGACGGCAGCCCCCAGATTCAATTGCACCACTTACAAGAGGCGATCAACTTCCGGATGCTCGATCGCGATATTTGGACCTGACGTGCGCGAACACGAAACCGAAATCCGAGTCCGCTACGAAGACGCCGATCCGATGGGGTTCCTGCACCATTCGAAGTACTTCACCTACTTCGAAATCGGCCGGACCGAAATGTTCCGGGCCGCCGGCGGCAACTACCGCGGGCTGGAAGAGTCCGGCATGTTTGTCGTCGTGGTCAAGGCCGAATGCCGTTTCCGCAAACCCGCCCGCTACGACGACGTCATCACCATTCGCACGCGGCTGGTCAAAACGTCGCTGGCCAAGATTCAACATCAGTACGAGATGCTGCGGGGCGAGGAGATCTTGGCCGTCGCGGAAGTCACGCTGGCCCTCATCGATCGGTCCGGCCAAGTCCAACGGATTCCCGAATGGCTGCAAGAGATGGCTTAAGAGTGGCGCGACGCTCCGCGTCGCGTCTTCTCGCCGTCGTGCGGCCCTGCGTGCAGACCTGCGTGCGGCCCTGCGTGCAGACCTGCACATTGGAGTGCTTGAAGACACGACGCGGAGCGTCGTGCCACTCTCTTATCGTTCCACCAACTTGGGTTGCCAGGATTGATCGATCGGTGTGAGCACCAGCAACCAACCGCCGCTGCCAGCCTGGTCGGCTTGTTCGATCTGCGCGGCGATATCCGCCTCGGATGCGTCCCAGCCTTGCAGCAAACAGATCAAGCGCACGGCCTCCACGGCGGCGCCGCCGCGCTGGGGGGGCATATCCGCAAAGGCTTTGACCGCGACGCGGATCCAAGCCG
>JBGSLW010000067.1:0-2039 GCA_041740495.1 Pirellulaceae bacterium | reverse complement strand
CACCGGTCGCGACGCCGATCGCCAGTCCCGCCGTGGCGCATTCTCCCTCTGCCCCTTCTGCGAGTCCGATTGCCGGCGGCGCCGCCGGCTTTCAGAGCCCCATCTTCGTTCCGCCGTCGGAGCCGGCGCCCGCCGTTGCGACGCCGCCGAACTCCACAAGTCCACACAGCGCTCCGCCCCCGCCGATCAACACGCCGTTCGCATCTCCGATCCAGTTGGAACCGGCATCGCCTTCGGCTCGCCAGCCGGCGCCGACCTCTCCGGTTGCCACGCCGCCGCCGGATCCTGCCAGGACGCCCTCATCCACGGCCACGTCTCCGCCAGCGCAACCGCCTCCTCCCAAACCGCAGGTCGTCTTGGACCAACGGCGACAATTCGTCGGTGGCGACTCGCACAACGCGAGACTATTTCAGAAGACTGCGCTGGAAAGCGGACTTATTCTGCTCGAGGGATTCCCCCCCGCCGACCCGGAGCAAGCTGGCGCAACGCGCATCGCGCTGTTGTTGGCGCAAATCGGGCCCATCTCCCTGATTGCACATTTTTCCAAGGCCTCCTTGCCGCTCCCGTTGGAAGTTACCGGCAAGCCACTTTTTCATTGGCTCCCGGCTGAGTCGGCGCGCGAGTTTGGTCCGTTGATCATTTCCCCTAACGCGGAAAATGCCCATCTGGCGATCGTGGACGAACTGTGGGGCCAGGACGCTGTTCTGGCGGTTTGCGGACAGGATACCGAAAAGCTGGAGGATCATCTGCTCGATCTGATCCATTACAATCCGATAGGCTTCCGTCGCTCGAATACGCTCTTCGGATACTGTTGGCCGGTGAACTTGGTGCAGTTGTGCAAGAGCGTGCAGCCTGCGGTAGCGGCAGATATCTTGGGTGATGCGGTGCTATTCTTCTTCTGCGAAAGTAGCCAACAGCCCGGAGCCTGGTGCGTGATCGGTAAGCCCGGAATCGAATCCACACTTCAGCAAATCGGCTTTCAGGAAGTTCAACCAGCGGACAAGTCCACGCCGGCACGTTAAATTGCCGATCGACATTCTTTGGTTCAACTGTGAGCACTACCGCTCGTCATTCCCGCGCAGGCGGGAATCCAATAACCATTACGACCGAATATGTCATTCCCGCGCAGGCGGGAATCCACCTACCATGAACACGGCACTCCCTCCCCTGAATTCCCTCATCGACCACGCCCTCCTGCACCCCACCCTGACCGACGACGAAATCATCGCCGGCTGTCAGGAAGCGGTGACCTACGGGGTCGCCAGCGTCTGCGTCCCCGTGCATGCGGTCCCCTTGGCCGTCAGCGAATTGACCGGGACCCACGTGGCGGTGGGAACCGTCATCGGATTCCCGCATGGGTCGACAGCCACCGACGTCAAAGTCTTCGAGACCCGGTGGGCCGTCGATCGGGGAGCCACCGAAGTCGACGTGGTGGTGAATGTCGGCAAAGTTCTCGGCGCCGATTGGCACTACATCGACTGCGAACTGCGAGCGATTGTGGCGGCAGCCAAGTCGCGCGGCGCCGTCGTCAAAGTCATCGTCGAGACCGATTACGTGACGCGCGACGAGGACAAGACGCGCGTCTGTCAGATCGCGGCGGATTGCCGCGCCGATTTTGTCAAAACCTCCACCGGCTTCGGCTTCGTCAAACAACCGAGCGGCGACTACAACTACACAGGGGCGACCCCCCATGACATCCGACTGTTTCGAGCCGCGGTCCCGACCCGAGTCGGCGTCAAGGCGTCGGGAGGAATCCGCGCCCGCGACCAAGCCCTCGCGTTCCAACAAATGGGTGCGACCCGACTAGGAACCAGTGCCACTCGGGCGATTTGTGAAACCATGGCTGTCGATCCATCCAGCTATTAAGAGCCTTCCTCCATTTCCTCCCCTCCAGAAGTTGTGCAGTCTTGTCTCACCATGATTCCCGGACTCTTCGTTTAACGCCCAGCCGAAGGCGCCGGCTTCCGAGCACATTGTTCAGCGCCACAACCGACGCACCGGCTCCCAAACTCTTCGTTTAACGCCCAGCCGAAGGCGCC
>JBGSLW010000066.1:0-8574 GCA_041740495.1 Pirellulaceae bacterium | reverse complement strand
CGACGAAGCTCGTCTGGCGGTCGGCCGCCAATTGGGCGCTACGCGCGTCGCGACCGAGAACGTCGTGGAGGTCGTGCGTTCGAGCGGCGATGGACTGGGGGCAGACCTGGTGATCGACGCGGCCGGTGTTTCTGCTTCGTTGGCCGCAGCGGTCCACGCGGTCCGACCGGCGGGACAGATCACGAAAGTCGGGTGGGGCCCGCAACCGCTTGGCTTCAGCCTCGATCCCTTGGTCCAGAAGAATGTGCGGCTCCAAGGAAGCTTCTCGCACAACTGGCCGATCTGGGAACGGGTGCTGGCGATGATGGGAACTGGCCAGTTGGATGTGACGCCGCTGATCAGCCGGGTCGCGCCGTTGGATCAATGGGAATCGTGTTTCACCGACATGCACGCCGGAACGCTGGTCAAAGCGGTCTTATTGCCCAACGGTTAAGAGCCTATCCCAATACTGTTCGGATCCCTCACCCTAACGTCTCCCCCGGAGCGAGGTCGTTCAGTTTTCTTGAGCGAGAAGTCACGCGTTCATTTCACTCTCCCCCGTCTTCGGGGGAGAGTCGCACGCATGGATGCGGGCGGAGAGGGGGGCGCCGTTTGTAGGCGCCATGGTTCGCAACATGTGCCCTCCCCGGCCGCATCGTGCGTCCGACCCTCCCGCGAGCACAAGGTGATCTTCACAATCCGCGTGAGGGTAAAATCGAAAACTCCACGACCTCGAGCAGGGGAAAGGTAATGGGATAGGCTCTAATTGACGCTGGCCGGTCCTGACGCGGCATCAGCATTTTGCAGATTCGCGATGTTGGCTTGCATTTGCGACAGCCAATCTCCAGTGGCGGGGCGATTGCCGGTAGGATTGAAGACGATGATCGACAATCCTAGTCCCTTCACCAATTCGGCAATCTCCGTGGTCGGTTCATCCTCCCAGATCATGACTTTGGCGGGGTGGCTTTCCAGCAGCGATTTGAGTTCTTGGACGGCCGTCGGGTCCGGGACGACATCGGGTTCCCAATGGACGGGGTGTGTATCGAGCTGATAGCGGCGCGCCCAATAGTGGTAAACCGGGTGGGAGACCACCAGCGGATGTCCACTCCAGGACTTGGCGGCCGTTTGCATAGCGGCATCGACGGCGGCGAGATCTTGCAGGAGCGGTTGGAGGCGTTGGGCGAATTCTTCGGTCCATTGCGGGCGAGCCGTACTGAAGGCCGCAGCGACCGCCGTCGCCTGCCGGGCAGCCAGCTCGAAATCGATCCATGTGGTGAACGCCGTGCCCGCGTGAGAATGTTCACCTTCCGGACCATGCTGATGGGTTACGGCATCTTGGACTTCGATCAAACGATCGCTGAAATTTGCCGAGGTGTCGACGAGGGACGCTTCGGGCAGGGTGACTTGGCTTAGCCATTTCTCGTAGGTCGCACCATTGGTGATAATCAGGTCGGCTTTCTGAAGTGCTTGGACACCCGCGGACGTCGGCGCCCATTCCATGGGGTCTCCCTCGCCAGCCATCGGGAATTCGACGCGGACACGGTCGCCGCCGATGCGACTCGCGAAATACTCGAGCGGATAATTCGTGGCGACGACTTGGAGTACACCCGCGGCGGCATTCGCGGAATTCCCAGATGCCCCCTGTTCCGATGTCGCTCCCGCTCGGCGGGCTTCCTCCGCCTGACGCTGGCAACCAGCCAACACCAAGCCAAGCAATACCAGGCTGGAGATCCGAGCGATCAACTTGCGGTGTTTGGAATGCATCGTTTTCATCTCCCTGACGTAAACAATGTCTAGCAAACTAGCGTCGGTCGTCGGTACATGAACGCCGCGGTTTCCGGCGTTGAAAGAAACCGCCGAGGCCAGCGCCTATCGGCCGTAGTTCTGGCGGACGGAATCGGAATTCAACCACCAGTCTTAGCGCCTATTCCAAAACTTGCCGACCCCCTCACCCTGCCCTCTCTCCCGCAGCGGACGAGAGGGCAATGGGTTGGGCTCTTAGCCATCATCCAACTGCTTATGTTTGTTCAAGCCGTAGCGTTGGATCTTGCGGTCCAACGTCGTCCGTTCGATCCCTAAGATGTGGGCGGATTTGCTCTTGTTCCAACTGGTCGCCAGGAGCGTATGCAGAATGTGCCGGCGTTCGACCTCGGCCAACGGTTCCGGCTTATAGGCGTCGACGATTGCCGAGACCTCCATCTGCGACTCGCTGGAGGTCATCAGATTGGTCAACAGCAGTTCATCCGTTTCGATTTGGTCGCCGCGAGCCAGTAGCACGGCGCGTTCGATGACATTCCGCAGTTCTCGGACGTTGCCTGGCCAGCGGTACGTCTTGAGGTGCTGGACCGCGGAGTTGGTGAAGCCGCGAATACGGCGACCGGTGTCCTGGGTGAATTTCTGCAGAAAGTACTCGGCCAATTCGATGACGTCTTCGGGCCGACGGCGGAGCGGGGGGACTTCGATTTGCACGACGTGTAGTCGGAAGAAGAGGTCTTTGCGGAACGAGCTTTCGCGGACTGCCTTTTCCAAGTCGCGATTGGTCGCCGCGATGACGCGGACGTCGGTGGTGATCGACTTGCTGCCGCCGACCCGTTCGAAGGCATGACCTTCCAGCACCCGTAGAAACTTGGCCTGGATGTTCGGGCTCATTTCCCCGATTTCGTCCATCATCAGGGTCCCGCCATGTGCCGCCTCGAATTTTCCAGGCTTCCGTTCCGTCGCGCCGGTGAACGCGCCTTTTTCGTGCCCGAACAGCTCGCTTTCCAGCAGTGACTCGGAGAGGGCTGCACAATTGATGCAGATAAACGGCCCCTTGCTCCGCGAACTGGAGTAGTGAATGGCGCGGGCAACAAGTTCCTTCCCCACACCGCTTTCTCCGCGGATCAGGATGGTTGCGTTGCTGGGGGCCGCGAGATTGATTTGCTGGTGGACCGCCAGCATTGCAGGACTTCCACCCACGATTTCGCTTTCCACCGCCAACTGGTGGCGCAACTCGTTGACCTCGGTCTTGGTCTTGGAGAGGTCCTCAACCAGTTTTTGCTCGCGGAAACGGGTTCGCAGCGCCAATGAAACGTTTTCGGCGACCGCCAGAGTGAACTCGAGGTCGTCCGGATCCAACGTTCGGCCCTGTTGCGTTGAGTACAAATGGATCAGGCCGGTCACGCGCTGGTTGACCTTGATCGGGGCACAAATCACGCTGAGCGCGTGGATCAGTCCCTTGCTATCCCGAATCGCCAAAGCGCTATCGTCTTCGACATCGCGCGCCAAAACGGCCTCGCCGCTGTTCAACACCGATTCGCTGAGAAAATTGGAGACACGTTGGTAGGACGCTTTTTTATCGCTTTTCCAGGCGACGACTTCCAAGTCCCCCGGTTGCGTCGCCCCGGGACGGGATGCCATGAGCAGCGCCCCGCTGTCGGCATGCGTGTTCTCCAGCAACCCATCGAGCGCCAGTTTGGCGATCCCTCGCACGGTCGTCTGGTTTGCGAGTTCGAACGCCAGGCGGCAGAGCCTGGCCGCTGCTCGGCCCACCTTGGGAACGTTGTCCTCCTGCGGCGGTTCACCTTCCTCGTGATAGTAACGCGTCTTATGGCGGCGATGGGTAATCGTGGTTGGTTCGCTGGCGGTGACCGTCTGGTCGGTTCCGATGTTGTCGGCCTGCAAGCCGATGACGGTTTCGCAGCCTGCCTCACGCTCCAGCAACTTCTTGGCTTGTCGCCCACCGTACGCTTTGGCCAAGTCGTTGACAAAAGCCAACTGCGTGCCGGCGATCCAGATCACGTCCCCGGCCTTCAAGGAACGGTCCCCGACCACGCGGTCCTGGCCGACCGCAGTCCCGTTGCGCGAATCCAGGTCGCGGAGAATCCACTTCCCCTCGTTCAGGAAGATCTCGGCGTGGTTCCGGCTGACCTGCTCCTCTTTGATCACGATCTGGTTGGTGGGCGCCCGACCGATTGTGACAGTTCTACCGGGAATCAGACGCACGACGTCCGACCATTTGGTTCCGTCTCGAATGACCAGATATGCGAGCACGACTAGTTGTGTTGCCAGGGGAATTTGGACGTGGTAAGGATCCTCCGTCTGTTGTCGACCGTTGTTTCGAACCGAAACATGTCCAGGGGGCCCTGCACTATGTTAGGATTTCCGTCCTCCGAGATCAATTTCCCCGTCGGAATCGCTTGATTTTGGCCGATAGGCCAACTACTTTGAAATTGATTCGTTGAGCGGGCCGACTTACAATCAATTGCGATCCCTGTCCGATCGGTGTCTGAGAGTTCGGACGCGGGGTTTGGTTGGGACCATGATAACCTTGTCCCGACCGCCGGGGGGCATTCATCCATCAGACTGGAGTTTAGAACATGTCCGTTTTGTCGCTTCGACTACAAAGGGTTGCCGGATTTCTGGTCGCCTGTTGTGCGGTGGCCTGGTCGGGATCCGCACACGGCCAGATTGGCGGCGGGGGGCTGAATACCTTTGGCAATACGTTCTTTGCCAATAATATCGGTGGTGTCGAGGTCGACGCCGCCGGCGTGGTCAATACCATGGCCACCCGTTGGGATGCCAAGGATCTGAAGGCACTGAAGTCTGCGATCGACTCGACCGATCCGCTGTTCAACGGCCGCGGCTTGAAGATCCGCAAAGTCTCCTTGCGGGGATTGTGGCGCGAAATGGAAGCCGCAGCTCAAGAGAAACGAGCTGTCGCCCCCGAAGTTGCTTTAATGGGCGGCTTGCAACGGATCGAATACGTCTTTGTCGATCCGGCCACAAAGGACATTGTGTTCGCCGGACCGGCCGAAGCTTGGACCGTCGATCCGAACGGAAACGTCGTCGGCGCCACGACCGGGGCCCCCGTCCTGCGACTGGAGGATTTCGTCGTTGCGATGCAAACCGCCGAAAACGCCAACCGCGACGAAGGCATTAGCTGCTCGATCAATCCAACCAATGAAGCCTCCGAACGGCTAGCGCGTCTGCAAGACTTCATCGGCCAATTCGACCCGAGCAAAGTCGCCCAAGTAGAAGAACTAGGCGGACCGCAAGTCATCACGTTGACCGGAGTCCCGACCGACAGCCGTTACAGCCAGATTCTGGTCGCGGCCGACTACAAAATGAAACGCCTCTCGATGGGCTTCGAACCTGCCCCCGTGCCGAACATGCCCAGCTACCTGGAGTTGTGCTCGGAAAAAGGGCGCGTCCGCGGGTCGTCCAGCCCCCGTTTTTGGATGGAATGCAATTACCAACCGCTGGCGGTCTCGGAGGATGGCCTCTCCTGGCAGCTTCGCGGTCCCGGCGTAAAAACGTTGACCGAAGACGGCTTCATCGGCAAAGGGGGCGAACGCCAAGTCTCGCAACGCAAAGACGCTTTGGCCGAAAAATGGGCCAAGACCATGACGGACGAGTTCGAATCGCTGGCGGCTCGCGAGCCAATCTTTCGCGAACTCCGCAACCTGATGGACCTCTCGGTCGTCGCCGCTCTGATCACCAAGGAAAACCTGCTGGCCAAGGCCGGGATCGAATCGCTGCCGATCGACGACGCCAGTAAACTGGCGATGCCGACCTACCATGTTCCGCAATCGGTGCCGACCCAATGCAGTTTTGTGCAGCTGGCCGGCGCCTGGCTGGTTACCGCCTCCGGTGGCGTCCAAGTCGATTCGTGGGCGGTCGTCGACAACCGCAGCCAAGCCGATCTGGCCAAAGAACGGACCGAAGCCCTCGCCGGCAACTCCGCCAACCATTGGTGCTGGAACTGATACGAATCCTTGCCGGCGCAGGAGCGCAAATTCAAAGACCTGGCCGTTTGGCCAGGTCTTTTTTTTTGGAGTCTCCCGTCGTAGTCGTAGGCCGGAACAAGTCCTCGCGGTTCCGGCAGTCCCGTGTCCCGTATACGGCTTGCTCCGCTAGCAGTCTGCCGCCGTCAAACTTCCGCCAATCGAAACGACGCGACCTACGCCCGCGCAAAATCTCCGGACCGATTGCGATTGTCGCACCGGTTGCAGCGGTCGATCCGATTCTGAGCAATATCTTGAGGCGCGGCGGAACTCGGGGGGAGACAAATATCCCTTTGGATGTCCGACCGTATCGTCCCTTGCCAAAGCGATGTGTTGACGCTGGGGTTTCGTTTTGTTGACCAGATATCAATTCGTTCTTGTGGCGGCCACCGCGGTGGGAATCGTTGGATGCGGGTTGCCCACGGCGTCTGGGCAGGAATTTGTCCCGCCCCGCGCGCACAGTCCTGCCTACGTCACGGGGGGCGAAGTACCGCGTCCCACGCTATTGCAGCCGGCCGATTCGGAGGCCTTTCCGGCAGCGGCTCAGTCGTTGGAGGCCTTGGAATCGCAGGCGTTGGCCTCCCATCCTGCGATTCAGGCGGCAGAAGCCCGCGTCGAGGCTGCTCGCGGCAACTGTGTTCAAGCCGGCTTGGGGCCAAACCCCTTAATCGGGTACTCCGGCCAGCAGCTCTTCAGTAACGGCGAAGCGGAACAGCACGGCATGCTGCACCAGCAGACTTGGGTGCGAGGGAATAAGCTACAGCTGAACAGAGCGGTCGCCGCTGGCGACATCGACCTTCAGTTGGCCCAGTTGGAACTGCAGCAAAACCAAATCCGCGCGGGTGTACGGATTGCGTACTACGACCTGTTGGCCGCCCAGCAGTTGCAGACAATCGCCGGCGAGCTGGTGAACGCCGCGCAGGATACTCTCAAGACGGCCGAGCAACTGGTGGCTGCCGGCGAAACCGATCGTTCGGTCGTCGTGAAAGCGCGTATCGATTTGGAATCGGTATTGGGAGAAGCGGAACAAGCCCAGGCCCGAGTCCGGGCCGCCTGGCGAACGTTGGCCGCGGCGACCGCTCAGCCCGAGAGTGCTCCCCAGCCGCTGGCCGGGGACCTCGAGTCGATCGACTGGGACCGCGACTACGAATCGCTTTTGGGCGAACTTTTGTCGGCCAGCCCTGAACTGCGCCTCCGGGCAGTTCAGGTGGACAAGTCGGAACGGCGGTTGGCGCGCGAACAGGTTGAGCCGATCGCCGACGTGACGGTCCAGTCGATCGTCCAATACGACAACAGCACGGCCGCACCCAACGCCGCGTTGCAAGTCACGTTTCCGATCGCCAAAGCCAATCGCAACCAAGGCGCCATCCGCGCGGCCTCCGCCCAAATCGTCGCCTCCCAACGCGAACTTGAACAACTCGAGTTGGAGTTGACGCAGCGGTTGGCCGCCGCCTGGTCCGAGTACGAGACGGCGCTGGCCCAGGCCCGCCGCTATCGGGATTCGATTATCCCGCTGGTACAAGAGAATATCCAACTCATTCGCCAAGGCATCTCGGCGGGTGAATTGAGCGTGCTTAGGTTGGTCGACGCGCAGCGCGAGCTAGTCTACAAGCAATCCGCCTATCTTTCGGCACTCGTGAAATCGTGGCGGATGCGCGCCCTGATCGAATGCTATCTCCCACCGCTCGATCTCAATGCCGCTGCTGCCGCCGCCGACTCTTGGGCGCCCGCGCCCAACGATCAGAATTGGTGACTCGGGATTTGTCATCGTACCAAGGCTGTAACGCGGCTTTGGACGCCGTGCGCGTTGGGAGGGAATTCACGGAGGTTGTCATTGGCTGTACCGCGGCTTTGTAAGCCGCGCGCTTTGCGAAGGAATTCACGGAAGTTGTCATTGTCCCCGGCCTACAAAGGCCGGGGTACGTAACGGACGGCCGGGGTACGTAACGTGGGGCCGGGGTACGTAACGGACGGCCGGGGTACGTAACGTGGGGCCGGGTACGTAACGTGGGGCCGGGGTACGTGACGGGCGGCCGGGGTACGTAACGTGGGGCCGGGGTACGTAGCGGGCGGCCGGGGTACGTGGCGGGCGGCCGGGGTATTTACCACCCGAGTTGCGTGCGAACCGTCCCGCGAACGCATACCTTCGCCCGGAGTCAGCAGTTACAATGGAAGTTACTCGGACGGGGCGTCTGTGGTAGCCTGGTCCAAGCCATTTCTTCGTCGAATTTGGGAAGTAACGCATGGTCGAGACGATTCGACAATTCCGGCCCCAGGCGAGTGGCCGCAGGGCTCGGTTGCACATCGGCCTGGCGATTCTGGTCGGATGCCTGCTTTCCAGTCGCTTGACGGCGCAAGAAATCGAATCGCCTTCCGAGTCCGCACTCAGTTTCAACCGTGATATTCGGCCGATTCTCTCGGATAACTGTTTCGCGTGCCACGGATTCGACGCGAAACGGCGCGAAGCCGATTTGCGTTTAGACGTCGCGGAGAATGCCACGGCCGATCGAGCTGGATCGCCCGCGATTGTCCCCGGCGATCCGGAAAAAAGCCTGGTCTGGCAGCGGATCAGCGAGCCCGATTCCGATCTCCGCATGCCCCCGCCGGAAAGTCATAAGCAGCTGACGGCCGACCAAATCGACACAATCCGAAAGTGGATCGAACAGGGGGCCGTGTACCAGAAACATTGGGCGTTTGAGGCGCCGCTTGCCCCCGCGCTGCCGGAAGCATCCCTGGCCCGCGTGCATCCGATTGACGCGTTCCTCGACGCACGGCTCGGGCAACTCGGCTGGGAACGGGCGCCGGAAGCCGACCGCCGTACGCTCATCCG
>JBGSLW010000065.1:0-4504 GCA_041740495.1 Pirellulaceae bacterium | reverse complement strand
TGCGCAGGCGCCGGCCGGCAGACACTGCACGAACCCCAACAACCGATCGTGCATACTTCCAGCCGTCGCCTCCGAAGACTCCGGCTCGGCGTTAAACGATACATTCCGAAGAAACCGGCCGAAATCCACATCCGACCCCGTCTTGCCCAACGATAAGCTACATTTCTGGGGTTATGCGACTATCCCAAAATTCGGCCTGGCCGGGCACCTGAGTGACCTCAAGAAAATAGGGCAACCGAATGTAACGAAACGGATGGTGCAGCGTCGGTCACATTAGCCGCACGCTGCACCGCGCTTGGTGCTTGCCCGCAACGAGTGCGATTTCGCACAGGGTCCATACCCCTCGAGCGTACTGTCCGGCATGAAAGTTTTGAATTGCAACCGGCGTCGTCCCACGCCTCGCCAAATTCTGGAGAAGATCATGAGCAGCTGGATTCGGTTTGGCATTGTGGTGCTGGCGTTGACCGGCGTATTCCAACCCGCAGCGACGGGTCAGGAGATCGGATTTGTCGAGACCTTTGCGCTGGCGGACGATCGAACCGCCGCCTTGGAAGCCTTGGTGCCGGGGACGGAGGATTACTTCTATTTCCATTGTTTGCATCTTCAGAACATGGAGCAGTTCGACCAATCGCAAAAGCTGTTGGACGAATGGCACAAGCAGCATGGATGGACGCCCCGAGCGGTCAACATTCGCCATCGGCAGGCGCTATTGACCTATTCGCGGAATCCCCAGGCGACGCTGGAATATCTGCGCGACAACCTGGGGCTGCATTTCTCGCATCAGCGCGAGCTGCCCGAGGCCGAACGCAACTTGCCGAACCGACTGCCGGCGAATCAGATCACTTACGACGCCTTCCGCGGGCGCGCGTTGCGGGCCAATTTGAGCGACGGATTCGAAGACCGAGCCCTGGAACGACTGGCGGCCGGCGAGCTGAACGACGACCTGCGGCGCCATCTCTTGCAGCGCCTGCAGCGGCCCGACCTCCCGAACCTGGTGCAGCTGGTCGCCGCCGACTTGCGAGCGCCCAACGCCGCCGCATTCGGTTCGATGGCGATCCACCAGGCTATGACCCGCGCGCAGCTCGAGGCCCTGAAAGCGCAGATCCCCGAGCTGGCGAACGACGGCAACTTTGTCTCGATCTTCCTTCGCAAACTGCTCCCCAATGAGGATGTGAATCTCTTCGGCGACATCGACGCCCAACTCGCTTACCTCGATCGCCTCTGGGAGTACGCTCAGCCATTGGCCCCCGTCCATAACTCGCTGAAGGCCCACATCCTCTATCGGCGGCTGGACGTCGACCGGCGGCGCGGCGTGTACGATCTGGATCGATTCCTGAGCTATCTCCGTCTGCCTCGGCAAGTCTTCTACGTCCGCGAGGAATTCCTCCGCCAAGTCTCGGATGGCCGCGTCTTCTGCGATTTGAATGCGGATTACTCGGCTGCGACCCGCCTGCCGGTGATCGGCAACGACGAGCCGTTGGTGGCCGACTACTTGAAACACTTCTTTGTCGACGCCGCGGATTATTCGCAATTCGAAGAGCTGGTCAATCACGACTACCTCCGCCGGCTGTTCGCCGAAACCAAGATCACCCACGGGTTAGGGGACAAACAGCAATGGGCGGCCTGGCTCAGCCCCGAACAATACAAGGCCTTGCTCGATCGCGTCGACCTCGACTTCGCCTGGACCAACCCTCGCCAGTTTCGCGAGTCCGAACCTGTCGAACTGAAAATTTGGGTCAAAAACGTCGACACGCTGCTGGTCAAAGTCTTCGAAATCAACACGCAGAATTTCTACCGCTCGCAGTTGCGTGAAATCGACTCGGACGTCTCGCTCGACGGCCTGGTTCCCCACCGCGAGGAGGATTTCTCGTACAACGCGGCTCCTCATCTCCGCGTCGAACGCACCTTCCGCTTGGATTCGATCGACCACGCCGGCGTGTACATCGTCGATTTCATCGGCAACGGGCAGAGCAGCCGAGCGTTGATCCGCAAGGGACAGCTCCACCACCTGGTGCAGAACACGCAGGCCGGCCAGTTGTTCTCCGTCTTCGATGAGAACCGTCAGCTGGTCAAGGAGGCCCGAGTCTGGATTGGTGGACAAATGTACACTGCCGGCGAACTGGGGACGATCCTGGTTCCCTTTTCCACGCAGCCTGGCCCGACGCCGGTGATCTTGGAGCGAGGCGACTTTGCCGCGCTGGCGAACTTCAACCACGAAGCCGAATCGTACCAGTTGCTGGCCGGGATGTTCATCGATCGCGAAGCCTTGGTGCGCAACCAGACCGCCCAAGTCGCGATTCGATCTTCGCTCCGCTTGAACGGAATGCGAATCCCGCTGGATTTACTGAAGAAGCCGCGGTTGATCGTCTCCGCCACCGATCTGGACGGAATTGTGTCGACCCGCGAGTACTCCGATCTCAAGTTGCAAGAGGACGGAGAGACGGTGCAGCCGTTCCACGTCCCCACGCGGTTGCGAACGGTCGAGTTTCGCCTGCAGGGCGAAGTCGATGTAGTCAGTCGTGCCGAGCCCCAACCTGTCGCCGCCGTGCAGTCGTTCGCGATCAACGAAATCGACGCGACCGATTCGATCCGCGATGTGTATCTGGTGACCGGTCCCACGGGGTATCGTCTGGAAGTCCGGGGCAAAACCGGCGAGCCTCGCGCGAAGCAAGGGGTCTCGTTTCGCCTGAAACACCGGGATTTCCGCGAGCCGTACCAGGTCACGCTGCAAACCGACGAGGCGGGCGTCATCGAATTGGGCGACCTCCGCGAGATCCAGACATTCACCGCCGGAGTGACCGGAACCCCCGAACGGACCTGGCAGTTGCCGTACGATCGACTGACCCTGGACAACGCCATCCATGCCTACGTCGGTCAGACGATCCGCGTGGCGTATCCGGATCCGCAGAGCCGCACTCCCCAAGATCTGTCGCTCCTGGAAACGCGCGGCGGGACGTTTGTCGCCGACGCATCGGACAAGGCGACTTGGACGGAATCGGGCCTGGAGATCGAAGGACTCAACGCGGGGGATTACCAGTTGCACTTGAAGCCGACGGGGGAAACCGTCCAGATTCTCGTGACGACGCTGGCGCTCCCCAGCGACGCCGGGGGGGTGCTGGTCGCCGCGCCGTACTCGCGCGTGTTGGTGGGTGGGACTCGACTGCTGGAGTCTCGCGACCGAGCCCCCTTGGGGATCCTCGCCGACGCCGCCGACGACAAGACCATCGAGATTCGTTTGACGGGCGCCGGTCCTGAGACCCGAGTTCACGTGTACGCCGATCACTTCGTCACCCCCTACGATCCTTGGCTGGCGTTCCAGCAAGTTCGTCCGCTCGGGTTGGGGATGGTGCGGTGGGGATATCGCGAGTCTTCCTTCATCACCGGCCGCGATATTGGCGACGAGTACCGCTACATCCTCGATCGAAAATATGCACCCAAGTACCCGGGGGTGATGTTGGCCCGCCCGACCTTGATTCTCAATCCCTGGGCGACGCGCGACACCGAGAGTCAGGTGCAGGTCGCCCAGGCGGGGGAAGAATTTCTCCGCTCGCAGACGGGTGCTGACGGGGACGCCAGCCGGCCGGGAGCTGCGGAGGCTGCCGCCGCGGCGATGGCCGATCCCGCCACGCTGGACTTTCTGCGCGGAGCCGCCCCCGTCCTCCTCAATCTGAAACCCGATGCGAACGGCATCGTCCGCATCGACCGCGAACAACTGGCGGGGAAGCACTTCCTGCAAATTATCGCGATCGACCCGCGCACGACGGCCCAGCAGAATTTGGTGCTGCCGCCGAGCGCGGCCGAGATCCGCGACTTGCGGCTCGCCAACGGCTTGGACCCCGATCGACACTTCGCCCAGCAGAAGCAGACGGTGGTACTGCCCGCCGCCCAAGAATTCGTTTTGGACGATGCAGGTTCCGCCAAGTTCCAGTCGTTCGATGATTTGGGGGACGTCTATCGCCTGTTCATGGCGATCAGCAACAATCCGACGCTGGCCGAATTCCAGTTTGCCTTGGATTGGCCCAACAAGTCCGACGCCGAAAAGCGCGAACTTTATTCAAAGTATGCCTGCCACGAGCTCAATTTTTTCCTGTTCAAAAAGGATCCCGCGTTCTACGAAAAGGTCATCGGACCCTACCTGGCCAACAAACATGCGCCCGAGTTCGTGGATGCCTGGCTCTTGTCTTCGGTCCCCGAGCGGTACGCGGAGCCCTGGTCGTTCCATCGTCTGAACGCCGCGGAGAAGATTTTGTTCGGTCGGACGACCGCCGCGCGGCGGGAGCACGTCAACCGTTGGATCCGCGAGGCGTACAACTTCCAGCCGACGCCGCGGCAAGTCTTCGATCGCTATTTTGATACGGCGCTCCGGTCCGCTGCGCTCGATGAACGCTCGGCCGGTCGTGAATTGGATAGCCTGGCAGAGAAGACCCAACTGGGCCTGCGGTACAACCTGGGGGACGCGGAGAACGCTCGGAAAGAGATGGCCAACGCGCCGGCTTCGGCGGCC
>JBGSLW010000064.1:0-20618 GCA_041740495.1 Pirellulaceae bacterium | reverse complement strand
GAGGATCTCGCCGCCGCGCGCGTCGCCCAGCAGCTGACGGCCCCCCCTCCCCGCGGTTCGCACGGCCCCATCCAGTATGCCCTCGAGACCACACCCGGGACGATTGTGGCGGGGGATTTGTTCGACGTCCTTCCGATCGACGACGATACCGCGATCGTGCTCTTGGGCGATGTCATGGGCAAAGGGGCTGCCGCCGGGTTGATGATGGCGGCGGTGCAGACGTATTTTCGCGCTATCGATCATTCGCGGCTGGACTTGGCGTCTTGGATCGACTCCGCGAATCGTTATTTTTGCCGGCGGTTCGCCGGTTCCGGATTTGTGACGCTGTGGCTGGGACTGTTCCGCCGCGCCGATCGGCACGTCGTCTATGTCGATGCCGGACACGGCCACTGGTGTTTGGCGGGGGCCAGCCGCGGTGCTCGCCTGGTGGACAGCGCGGGGGGACCTCCCCTGGGACTGCTGCCCGACGCGGAGTATGCCGAGGGTGAACTGCGGTTGTCGCTGGGGGAACGCGTGGTGCTCTACAGCGACGGGTTGGTCGAACAGCCCAACGGCGATCGAGAATTGTTTGGCGAATCGCGTGCGCAACTCGCCTTGGGCGACAGTCGCTCGCCGGAGGAAGATGTACAATGGTTGGCACAGGCACACGCGGCGTTTCGCGGTGCGGTAGAATTATCCGACGATCTGACATTGGCATCGATCGCGTTCCTATCGTGACTTTCCGCATTCGATCGGCAGGCAGACCATGGTGGAGATTTTCGTAACCCGGGAGCGAGGTGTGGCGGTGGTGGAATTCGCCGCGAAAGAGGTCTTGGACATGGCCAAAACCGCCATGGTGGGCCGCCAGCTGATGGATCTGGCGGAACGAAGCGATCTGCCCAATCTGCTGATCGACTTCCACAACGTCCAACTGTTGACGTCGACCATGATCAACGAGCTGTTGCAGGTTCGCAAAAAGTGCGCGGAGCAACATATCCACTTGAAGCTTTGCGGCATGTCGCCGGAACTGAGCGACGTATTCAAGAAACTCAAGCTGGAAAAGACGTTTGAGATCCATGGCGATCGCGCCCAGGCGCTGAAGGCGTTGGCACCCGCCGCCAAATCGTAGAATCGAACGGGGCTCTGGGACCTTTCCGCGCTGACCGTTTGAGCATAGCACCCGTTTGGTTACCGGCATCCTCGAGAGCTCACCGGCATGTCGCCTGATGACGAACAGGATTTAGAGACCAAGGCGAGCGAACCGGAGCCATCTGGGTTGGCGAAGCCCGCCGAGGAACATGGGTCTGCGCCGCCGTCTGAGCTCGAATCCCAAGACGATCTGACCACGATGGACCGTCCTGCCACTCGAGTCGAGAACTTGTCGGCGGGGACGGACCTGGAATTCGAACTGGCGACCGGCTCGGGCGACTTTCCGTTGCCCGCGTCGGTACAGGTGGAAGCGGATCACGATGCGACGCAGGGGTTTTTTCCATCCGGCAGCCACACGGGGGAAATGGGGAAAAGTCCAACGCGAGACGGCGGGCCCGGTCAGGGAGCCCTCGCGGGAACGACGCGGCCGGGCGGGACGACCGGCGGAGGAGGAGTTGCCACTCGGCGTACCGATGCGGGCTCCCATCTTGACCCGATGTCCTTGGAGTTTCGCGCGGCGACGCTCGGATCGGCGCCGCCGACAGTTCCACAGCGTGCTCTGCCCAAGGCTGAGGATTTTCAACGCCAGGGGCGAATCGGTCGGTATTTGATCGAGAAGAAGATGGGGGAAGGTGCCTTTGGCCAGGTGCTCAAATGCCGCGACTCGTATTTGGATCGGGTCGTGGCCCTCAAGATCGCCAAATCGGCGGGGCCGACACGGCGAAGCGAAATCGACCGGTTTTTGCGCGAGGCGAAATCGGCGGCTCGCCTGAGGCATCCAAACATTATTCCTGTTTACGAGTACGGCGCCGAATCGGGCGTCAATTACATTTCCTATGCCTTCATCGAAGGGCAAACGCTGGCGGAGTGGCTCCGTGCCCGCGAGTCGACTCCCCTAGCCGAACGGGTCGCCGTCGTGGCGCAATTGGCGGAGGCTTTGGACTACGCTCACCAAGAAGGAATCGTGCATCGGGACATCAAGCCAGAAAATGTGTTGGTCGACGGGAAAGACGTCCCCCACATTGCCGACTTCGGCTGTGCCCGAATGGAAGCGGGCGAAATGGAGCAGACGATGGAAGGGTGGGTCTTGGGAACGCCCGCCTACATGAGCCCGGAGCAGGCTCAAGGCCGATCGAAAGGAACCGATGGCCGATCGGACCTCTGGAGTTTGGGGGTCATCCTGTACGAGATTCTTTGCGGCGTCCGTCCTTTCCAGGCCAAAGAACTTCCCAAGATGCTGGATCAGATCGTGCATCGGGAGCCGAACAGGCCTTCCCAGCACAAGCCGCATGTACCGCGCGACTTGGAAACGATCTGCTTGAAGTGCCTGGCCAAAGAACCGCAGAATCGATTCCAGCGCGGGAATGAACTCGCCGCGGACCTGCGGCGCTGGCTGCAGGGGGAACCGATTCGCTCGCGTCGCGTCCCGCCTTGGGTTCGCGCTTGGATGTGGGCTCGCAGAAATCGCACGGTCGCCACGTTGGCTGCCTTATTTGCATTGGCCCTCTTGCTGGGCGCAGGCATTTCGTCGTACCTGGCCTGGAACCTGAATCAACGGCAAACCGCGCTGATCCAGCAGCAAGTGCATTCGCTGCTGGTGGCCGACAGCCGTTCGGTGCCGATCATTCTCGAGAACCTGCGAACGCTTCGGGGCGGGGCAGCCCGGCGAG
The DNA here is from genome assembly GCA_041740495.1 of Pirellulaceae bacterium. Taxonomy (GTDB): domain Bacteria; phylum Planctomycetota; class Planctomycetia; order Pirellulales; family Pirellulaceae; genus JANMEB01. Next base: position 17,820 of record JBGSLW010000064.1, on the reverse strand, counting down.
TGGAGCAAATGCGCAACGACGCGGGACTCGACCGGCGGCAGCGGTTGCGGTTGGACGTTGCCGCGCGGCAACTGAACGCGACGACCTCCGGTTCGGTGACTTCGCATTCGGAACTGGATCGCGATCTTTTGGATGCGGAACCAGGCGAGTTGGCGGTCATTATCCCGGAATTGGCCGGCGAAATTGAGGCGTTGGCGGCGCGATTCTGGTCCGCAGTCCCCTCGGGGAACCTCTCCGACCGCCAAGGATTGGGGGCTGCCGCAGTTCTGGCACTCGTCGACCCCAGGTCACCCCACTGGGATCGCATCGACGATCAAGTTGTGGGTCAACTGTTGCGCGAGCGGCCCGAGCGACTAGAGGATTGGTCCAAGGTGTTTTCCCCGCGGGCCATCGCGTGGAAGCCGAAACTGGAATCCATTTTTCGGACCGCGGAACAGCGCGAGACCCAGGTTCAGGTGGCGACCTTGATCGGCAACCTCTTCGCCACCGAAACCGAGTACCTGGTGGACTTGGCCCTTGTCGGAAGCGCCGACCAACTGGCTGCATTGACACCCTTTCTACAAACGCATCGGGCCACGGCAGCGCGGATTCTGGCCAACAGGCAACCGCCGGGGGAACCGGGTGGCGAGTCATCCGTGCGAGCCGTGGCCAATCAGGCGTTGCTGGCGGCTCAATTGGAGCAGCCCGACTTGTTGCGATCCGTTTGGCGGCAGCGTCTTGACCCTACGGTGCGCACCGAGACGATTCACCGCGTCGACGAGGCGGGCTTGCCTCCGGCGCTGGTGCTCGGGGAACTTGCCCAAAACGATCCGGAAATTGTCCGAGCGGCGTTACTGGCGTTGGGCGAATTTTCCGAGCGCCAACTTTTTTTCACGGAACGCGCTGCAATCCTGCCGCGGATTGAGCAACTGTTTCGTGAGCATCCGTCCGCGGGCGTTCATGCGGCGGCGGCTTGGCTGATGGGGCGCTGGAACGCGACAGATCGCTGGGAATCCGCGCGGACCGAGATCGCGACGGCGCAGCCGCCCGACGGCTGCCAATGGCATGAAGACCTCAGCGGCATTTGTTTCGCGGTTTTCGAGATTAACGCGGAATTCCGGATGGGTGATCCTGGGTTGACGCCGGAATCGGCTGCGGAGTTCGCGGCCACTTCGCGGCAGGTCCGCATCCCGCGCCGCTTTGGAATTGCGATGCATGAATGCTCGATCGCCATGTTTCGCCGGTACGAAGCAGCGCAGATCGAGACGTTGCAGCGGGCTCGCGCTCGGCTCGATCCCGAAACAGACGCAACTCGCATTGCCGAGGTCGAAAAACGACTCAAGGGGGTTGAAAGGACCATCAAGAATCGGAATTTGGCGGACGATGGCACGTTGCCAGTGACCGATGTGACTTGGATGGAAGCTGCCGCGTTTTGCAATTGGCTGACCCGAATTCAGAAATTGCGAGAGGACCAGACGTGTTATCCGCAGGTCGAGTCGATCCGGCTGAGCGAGGTCCCTCGATCTAGTTTTCAGGATGGGCTGGCCCGTTTGGGATTTCGGCTTCCCACGGCTGCCGAATGGGAATTCGCCTGTCGGGGAGGGGCAGAAACTCGATTGCATACCGGCCAAACCGAGGATTGGCTGACGGCCTACGACTGGACTATTGAAAATTCAGGGGAACAATTGCATCCCGCGGGCTTGCTCCGTCCCAACCCCTTTGGACTGGCCGACTTGTATGGAAATGTTTCCGAATGGTGCCATGACGTGGCAATTCTCAAGTCACCGATCCCGAGTATGATAGTTGTGGATGGGGAAGAATCGCTTCAGGCAGACGCGGTCCTTCGCAATATCCGGGGCGGCTCCTACTTGTACGAACACGGCCGAGTCGCTTCCTACCTCCGCGATCAAGACGCACCCACCAATGGATACAAATGGCGGGGTTTTCGGGTCGCACGCACCTACCGCACCTCATCCTTTAGGCCGCCGACTGACGGCGCCGCTCCGAGTCGCCTCGAATGAGTCCTCTGGTCTACCGGATCGCTTTCGCTGCGCTCGCATTCTGCTCCGCCCTGCATTCGGGTAGTTCCAGCCAGGCCAGCATCCAGCTGGTCAACCGGGTAGGGGTGGAACCATGGAGCGGGACGAATCGCGCCGGATTCTGGATGCGTGATGCGGACACCGATCAATCGCGCTGGCTACCGATGGTTACCACCAGGTCGGGCAAATGGCTCGTTGAACGCAGCCGCGGTTGGGGGGGGCCTGCGGCGCCGATCCGACCTGCGACAATCGCCAGGTTGCCAGAGTCGACCAGGAATTTCGCGCGACGCACCCACCGGGGATCGGAACCCGCGAATGACCTGGATCGTTCGCTGGCCGCACATTTTGTGACGGTCGACTCGGAAGGCCTGCTGGTTGGGCAGCTATCCGCTTTACCGGCAGCGCCTCTTGGTCCTCCGACGGGAGTGTCCGGCCTGCGCGTTTACCTGGTTCGAGATTCCCAAGTCGTGGCCGAAGCCCAGACCGATTCGACAGGGACGTTTGAATTTCAAGATGTGCCTACGGGCAATTATGCTTTGTGCGCGGCAGGCCAGAATGGATTCCTGGCATTTGGATTGCACGTGTTGCGACAGCAGGCCGATGCGCCGCAAGACTGGATCCCGCTCCCGGGAGCAGCCGACGATCTTTCGGCCGTCAGCATTCCCGCGACTCGGTCGCAGCCGCTGGCGCTCCACCTGAATGCCACGGTGGTGCCGCCCGAATTTTCCACGTTGCGGAAAATCATGACCGATCGATTGCCGGTCGGAGTTTCCGCCATGATCGGGGAAGGGACGGACACCCAATTGAATGTGGACGATACCTCGGTGGTCGATGATTACCAGATTCGATTGACGGCCGAAGGCGAACTGGGCGGGCGCGTGGCCCCCCTGACGTCCGCGAAAGATCAATCGATTCGCCTCCGAGAAATGAACGCCTTCCTGATCCAGGACGATGAAATCTACGCGCGAGTGGCTGTGAACGAAGACGGAACATTCGTATTCTCCAACGTCGAACCGGGACTCTATTCGTTTGCTGCCGCTGGGAAGGACGGATTTGCCGCACTGGGATTCGAGGCGATCGAGTTCGATAGGGCAGTTCCTCCCGCGCCGGAAGACTCGGCCTTCCACAGCGACGGGCATCGCTACACGGCGCTGCCCGGTCGAGGACGATTGTCCGAGCACGCGCGCGAACAGGGACTTCAAGTCGCCCTGGCGCCCAGCAGTGAATTCGAGTTCCTGATCGATCAGATCGAGCAAGCCAGTGCCGACCGCCAGAATGTGGACCGCAACCGCGTCCAAGACCCGTCGTCCAACTTGGGCGATCCTTTCGGCTTCCCCAGCGGTTTCGGCGGCGGTTTCGGCGGTTCCTTCGGATCGGGTTTCGGGCTGGGAGGAGCCGGGGCGGGCATTGGCTTCGCCGCACTCGGAGGACTTGGTCTGGCCGCTTTGCTGAACGATGACGGCAGCAGCACGCGCATCAATCCCGGAAGCATCTCGCCGCCAACCCGACCAGGTCCCCCGGACCCACCCGATCCGCCCGATCCACCGGACCCACCCGATCCACCCGAAATCATTCCTGAACCGACGAGTTTGAACTTGTGGGGCGCCTGGATCTTGTGGTCAATTACGTGTTATCGCATTCGGCAAAAGGGGGCTGGCCTTCCGGTTGCCGAGCGGGGTTGAGCGTCGACGAATCGCCGGAAACATGTTTCCGTACGCAGCCGATGATTTCCAATGAATCTCATCGTTTTTGAAGATCAGCAGGTCGACCAGCTCTATCCGATTACCACCGGCCGCCCCGCCTACGCCATCAGTTGCGCGTCGTACCGTTTGATCGACTGGCTGGCGCGCTTCGAGTCTCCGATCAACGGACTGGTCCGCCCACACCTCCGCACCTTGCAGTTGTTGGACTTTCCGGACCTCACACCGCAACTGGACGAGGGACAACCGCAAACGCTGCTGGTCAACGCTCGGCTGGTCCCCTCGCTGGCCAATTTTCGGCTGTTGCAACAATTGAGCGGCGAAAAACGCGAGGTCGTGGTCCGGGTCGGGACCTCGTTGTCCGCGGCGCTGATTTCCACGCGGCGATTGTCCCCGCGCGACGACGACGCCTTGCTCCAGTCGATCGAGACCGCTTGCAACCGCGCCGCCCCACCGCTCCCCACGATCGATCTGCCGCTGCAGTTGTTCGAGTTCCCGCACGATGTCATCCGTTGGAATCAGGCTTGTTTCGTGGAAAACCTGCAGTTCCGCTTGCAGCACGGGACGTACCAGGAAATCCAGCCCAACCTGTTCGCCAGCCCCGCCGCGGTCGTCGGGGAATTCGTGGCGACCGACCCGCAGGCCGGGCCCGTGGTGGTCGAGGAAGGCGCCACGATTGGCCCTTATTGCTTCCTGCGCGGACCCGCGTATTTAGGACCCTGCGCTCGCGTGATCGAACACTCCGCGATCAAGGATTACGTCTCGCTGGGGCACACCACCAAAATCGGCGGGGAGATCGAAGCGTCGGTGATCGAGCCCTTCACCAACAAACAACACCACGGCTTTCTGGGGCACAGCTACTTGGGAAGTTGGATCAACTTGGGCGCGGGAACCTGCAATAGCGATTTAAAGAACACCTACGGCGAAGTCAAATTGGATATTCGCGGCCAGAAAGTCGCTACGGGAATGCAGTTCGTTGGGTGTATCATCGGCGACTACGCCAAGACCGCGATCAATACCGGGATCTTCACCGGCAAGATCCTGGGCACCTGCAGTATGGTGTACGGCTTCGTCACGACCAACGTCCCCAGTTTCGTCAACTACGCTCGCTCGTTCGGCCAGGTCACGGAGCTCCCGCCCAGCGTGATGGAGTCAACCCAGAAGCGGATGTTCGCCCGTCGGCAGGTCACCCAGCGTCCGTGCGACATCCAACTGTTGCACGACATGTATGAACTCACACGGCACGAGCGGCAGTTGACCGAAGAACCGCTCGTGTTCTAGACGCTCGGAAAACGGAGGAGTTGTCGCGGATGAATGTCTTGGTGGTGGGCGGAGCCGGCTACATCGGCTCGCACATGGTGCGGTGCCTGGCGGCGGCGGGCCATCATGTGGTGGCGCTCGACAATCTGTCAACGGGGTTCCGAGCCGCGGTGTCCGCCGGGAAATTCGTCGAGGGGAACTTGGCGGATCGACGCCTGGTCGCGCGCCTGCTGCGCGACGAACGGATCGAGGCAGTCATGCACTTTGCCGCCAGCGCTCTGGTGGGTGAATCGGTTCAGAATCCGGCCAAATACTACCAGAACAACGTCGTCGCCGGGCTGGAATTGCTGGAGGCGATGCGCGAAACGGGCGTGCAACGCATCGTCTTCTCCAGCACCTGTGCGACCTACGGGATCCCACAGCAGGTGCCGATCAGCGAACGCGAACCGCAACTGCCGGTGAATCCCTATGGTTTTACCAAGTTGGTTTTGGAGCGCGCGTTGGCCGATTACGCCGCCGCCTACGGCTGGGGATTTGCGGCGTTGCGGTATTTCAATGCGTCCGGCGCCTCCCCCGCGGGAGGTATCGGCGAGGACCATGACCCCGAAACGCATTTGATCCCCCTGGTGCTGCAAGTCGCGTTGGGTCAAAGGCCGCATATCACGGTGTTCGGCGACGACTACCCCACCCCCGACGGAACCTGCATCCGCGATTACGTCCACGTCGACGATCTCTGTTCCGCGCATTTGTTGGCGCTGGAAAGGCTCGCTCCAGCGACCGGGATCCAGCTCAACCTGGGAACCGGCGTCGGTTACAGCGTTCGCCAGGTGATCGACGTCTGCCGCCAGGTCACCGGTCGGGAGATCCCGACGGAGATCGGTCCCCGCCGACCGGGCGATCCCCCCGAGCTGGTCGCCGATCCCAGCGCCGCCCGCCGTGTGCTGGGTTGGGAACCCCGTTACGCGGCGTTGCAACCGATCGTGGAAACCGCTTGGGCCTGGCACCACGCCCACCCGTTCGGATACTCCGGCGGACCGCGAGGTTAGTGAACACATGTACAGTATCTGAGCTTCTTGAGGTAGGCCATGCCCGATCCGATTCTTGCCAAGATCCAACGCGGCCGCACCGATTTGGTTTTTGAGTTTCTGGCGGCGGGAAATCCCGCCACCAGCGTCGACCGCGATGGCGTGACCCTCCTCCAATGGTGTGCCTACTACGGCGACGTCAGCGCGTTAAAACATTTGTTGGGCCACGGCGCGTTCTTGTCGCAACTCGGCGAAAATTTCGATCTGAACGGGGCCGCGTTTCACGGGCATTGGCGACTGTGCCAGTACTTGCTGGAACAACACGCCGATCCGAATCAACCCTTGCCAGTCACCGGCGAAACTCCTTTGCATGCCGGATTGAGTCGGGGGCCGTCGCCGGAGGCGGATCGAGTGGTTCGCGTCCTATTGGCGCACGGTGCGCAGCCCAACATCGCGACCGTACCGCACATTCCCACCGAGTGTTTCATGCGCGACGCGCGGACTCGCGGGGAGACCCCCTTGCATCGCGCCGCAGCGTTTGGTTCGGAAACTGCCATCGAGTTGCTCTTGGGGGCGGGCGCGGAATTGGAGGCCCGCGACATGCACGGAGAGACCCCCCTGGCCTGGGCCAGTTGGCATCGCCGCCCCGACTCGATTCTGCGATTGCTCTGCTTCGGCCCGCACCAAATCCACCCGAACCGACGACCGATGGCGGAAAATTTGTTGGGGGAGCCTGGCGAGTAGGTTGAGCGTGAAACCTCCTCGGGGATCAACCCCGAGGCATCAACACGGACAGATGGGATTTGGATGGTGCCCGTCCGTAGGTTGAGCGTGAAACCTCCTCGGGGATCAACCCCGAGGCATCAACATGGACCGATGGGATCTGGGTGGGGCCCATCGGTAGGTTGAACGTGAACTCTTCTCGGGGATCAACCCCGAGGCATCTGCGGTCGCTGGTGCATCCTCGGCGGTCCGGGAGACTGCCGCTCGCTTGCCGAGCGGATGGTTACGCTTGCTGCTACACCCCGCGCCGTCATCTACCGCACGCCCCGGCTCGTATTTCACCCATGGCGGACTTTCCGAATGACGCGCTGATAAAATCCCGCAACCCTTCCCGGATTCCGGAATTAGCGGCGGAATTAGCGGCGACTCTCCCGATTCCGGGAGCTCCGGAAGCGATGTTCCAGGCTTGGAAATGTCGAAGAGTTCCATGAACACATGACATTCCTCCTCTGTTTTCTCCGTTGCCTCCTGTTCAAGAAAAGAAGATTGAAACAGGAGCAAACGGTGGGAACAGAGAGAGAGAGAATGAAGGAAAGTCCGAAGTTGCTCTGCGTCGCCGTTTCTCTCTCGACCGTGCATACATATACGCCTGAGCAAACTTTGTGCGCCCCCCTAGCGAACTTCGACCGAGAATGAGTCACCACGAAGGACGCGAAGAGCATGAAGGTGGACCTGGACGATCTCTCGAACCGGAGGGGGTGGGGGGGACTGGATTCCTGCTCGGGAAAACACGGGGGAAAACACGGGAAGGGTTACAGGACTTTTCGAAGGGGAGGCATGGGAGGAAGCGCGGGGCGGTTTGCCAGGTTTTCGCCGCAATTCGCCACCAATATCCGGTGGCCCTTCCGGGATTTCCTTAATCGTCGCCATCGGGTCTCAACGGGAGGCACCGACATAAGCCTGCCAATCCTGCAACGCGAGCACGCTGTCAGGGCCTACTCTGCCCAGGAACACGCCCGCCTCCCCCATCGAGGGATCATAGGTGAGCCGCCAGTTCTGCACGTCGGGAACTAATGCGCAAACTGGGTGGACGTCGGCTCTGGATTCTTTGGAAAATCAGGCGTCCAGGTGATTGAAACACCCGCAAAAACGGCCATTACGCGGTAAACCCAAACTCCCTTTTTCGAAGATTCTCTAATACTTTCTTGCGCTTTTTTGCACTGAATACCGCTGAGTATTGATAAAGAACATAATTCCATGTCGCAGGCGCTGCGAAACAAAGAATTCCGTCATTTCAGTCGAGGCGGATATGGTCGAACTTGAGATTTTTGCCCAGGCGATTTCGATCTCGAATCGGGAGGAACGATCCCGGTTTTTGGATCAACAGTGTGGCGGCAATGCCGAGTTACGACAGCGGCTGGAGAAGCTCCTGGACGCCCACTTTCGGTCGCAACCACAAGTAGTCGACGAGAAAGTGCAAATGGGACCCGGAATAGGCCCCTCGGATCGGGCGATCGACTTGTCGCCGACCCTTGATTCTGGTCCGTCGGCAGAAAAAGGGATGGTGATTGCCGGAAAGTATGTACTCGGGGAGCGGATTGGCGAAGGTGGGATGGGCGAGGTCTGGGTGGCCGAGCAACGGGAACCGGTGAAACGAAAGGTCGCGCTCAAGCTGATCAAGGCCGGCATGGACTCCCGGTCGGTGCTGGCCCGCTTCGAAGCCGAACGGCAAGCCCTGGCGGTCCTGGATCATGCTCACATCGCCAAAGTGCTCGACGGTGGAACGACGTCGCAAGGCAAACCATTCTTCGCAATGGAGCTAGTGAAGGGGATTCCGTTCACCGAATATTGCGACCAGTGCCACCTGACAGTTCGCCAGCGACTGGAACTGTTCACTCAAGTCTGTTCGGCGGTGCAGCATGCGCACCAGAAAGGGACCCGAATCGCTCGTCCGACTCGCCTCCGCCGCTTCTCAAGTTGGTTATCATTCAGGTTTTGTCGGTAGCATCCAATACGCCCTGCAAGCCTATGAAGAGGCGCTGGAAATATTGGAACCGCTGGCACGCGATAACCCAACGGTGGCGGGATATCAGAGCCAAGTCGGTGCAACATTGAGCCAAATGGCCACGTTGGATATGTCAGCACATCGCTTTTTAAAGGCACGCGATCGATTAAAGAGTGCGATCGACTTTCAAAAGCGCGCGTTGGCCGCCCACCCGAGCGATCCTCTGTTTCGGCAGTTTCTCAAGTATCATTTTAGCGAGTCGAAGTTGGTGGCGGTTGGACTTGAAGACGCCGAAATGGTCGAAGAAGCCAGGCAAGGCCTTGCCGAGGTGGCAACATCCGATCCGGCAAGCGCTCCGTTGAATAATCGGTTTGCGGCGGTCGTCGGCGACATGGATTCGGTCGAGGTCGAGGAACTGTTGACTCTGGGCGAGTTTGGTTACGATACCATGCGATATTCTGCCGCGACCCGCATGTTTGCCGCAGCGATCGAACAAGACCCGCTTCTGGCGGACGATCGAAATACCCAAGTTGCCTACAACGCGGCTTGCTGCGCGGCGTTGGCCTCCGCCGGTGAAGGACTCGACGAACCGATACCGGATGATGCCGGAAAGGCGCTCCTCCGCGGCCAGGCGCTCGCTTGGCTGCAAGCCGAACTCGATCGTTGGGAATCGTTCGCGCAGATGCACCCCGAACAGTCCGAAACGCTCGAGCAGACCCTGCTGCACTGGCAGAAAGATCCTGACCTGCGCAGCATTCGCGAACCGGACAAGCTATCGAAGCTTTCGGAAAACGAACGCCGCAAATGGGAAGGACTTTGGCAGCGAGTCAATGCAAGGTAGCTGAAGTGGCAACACTTCAGACGAACGACACCAACACAATCGCACAGCACGCCCAAGCCGAATGGTTGCCAACTTGGCTACCAATTGAATCACCCCGCCGAATTGTTGCCAATCCGGCTACCTTCCGTGTAGCTGAAGTGGCAACACTTCAGACGAACGACCCCAACGCAATCGCACAGCACGCCCGAGCCGAATTGTTGCCAATCCGGCTACCGTACGTGTAGCTGAAGTGGCAACACTTCAGACGGACACCAACAACGCGAGGCCATAACACTGCGCGAAATGGTACCAATCCGGCTACAGATGGCGCCGATCTGGCTACGCGATGTGTCGATCTGACCGTCCGGGAATTAATTCAAGACTACGGCCCCCGCATCAATCCATGCTTCATTGCGTGAGAATAGATCCGCCAGAAGGAATCCCAAAATCCGGGATCAAAAAAATGCAATTCCGGCGCTCCAGGAACCAGGCAATCCGTAAATTTATAATCCTTAAAGCGATCTGGTCCAACCAATCCCTTACGTTCTGGATTCCGCGCAATGTATTCACAAACATCTTCGAACGCGTTTCGGTTCCGTTCTTCGTCGCTCAGAACGTGGTCGTAGCCCTGACTCTGGAATTCAAACCCGATCCGGCCAAGTACCTGATTCGTCTGTCGTCGAAAATACTTCATAGCGTTGAGTTGATCCGATTCGGGAAACAGCCCCAGCCACAGTAAGTGCATGTGGTCCGGCATGCAGCAGTAGATCGGGCACGTTAATCCATAGCGAAAAGTCGTGTGCGTCAGAAGTTCGCGGAACTTGTAATAGAAAACGGGTATCAGCCAACCCGTTCGACGCCCCTCAATTGTTAGCGACCAGTGTACAAAAGCATCACCACGGTAATACTCGGGAGGCAGGCGTTTCAGGTAATCATGAAGTTCTTTGTCGGCCATTCGAGGATTATACAAGGTAGCTGAAGTGGCAACACTTCAGACGAACGACCCAACGCAATCGCACAGCATGCCCAGGGCCGAATTGTTGCCAATCCGGCTACCATCCGTGTAGCTGAAGTGGCAACACTTCAGACGAACGACCCCAACGCAATCGCACAGCACCCCGAGCCGAATTGTTGCCAATCCGGCTACCGTCCGTGTAGCTGAAGTGGCAACACTTCAGACGAACGACCCCAACGCAATCGCACAGCATGCCCGAGCCGAATTGTTGCCAATCCGGCTACCTCGCATCGCAATTTGCGCATCGGCTGAATTCATGTGAAAACAGCTACGGAATGGTGAAACCATGAGCCACACCGATTTCAGCGAAGGCCGGTCTGAGGCAGAGCCGATCAAGGCGAGCGATCTGTTGCCTATGGTTTACGACGAGTTGCGGCGGTTGGCGGCGACCAAGATGGCTTGGGAAAAGCCAGGGCATTCTCTCAATGCAACCGCACTGGTACACGAAGCGCTGCGAAAACTCGAACATGCCAACCCGCGAGTCGCGCAATTAATCAGCCTCCGCCGCTTTGCCGGCCTGAATCTGGCCGAATGCGCCGAAGTGCTTGGCATTTCGGCCCGCACGGCCGACACCTGGTGGGCCTATGGACGCGCATGGCTGGCCGTCGAACTGGGGCAGTAACTGACCCCTGACGGCGCATGGCCTTGGAAGGACCGGGCCACGGAATTGCAGGTCATCCGGGTGTCTCGATCCGTGGGCGATTGGCGACTTGACCTAGTCGCCGGCGGAATAGTATACATATGTACACTAAGTTGACATCGGAATCGGTTCACTCGCGGAGCCAGGCCAGCAGGCGGCGGCTGACGAGCTCGGAAGCGTCTTGTTGCACGAAATGGCCGGCGTCCGGAATCGTGACGATCGTCAGGTCCGCGTCGACCCATTCCCAGGTGTCGTTCAGCCCAGACGCTAACAACGCTTCGTCTTTCAGGCCATGAAACATCAACACCGGGCACTTGACGTTCGGCATGGCGGGCGGCTGCGGACGAGTCGAATCGTCGTCGGTCGACTCGGGAACGCGCGGATAATTGGCTTTATAATAATTGAGCATCCCCTCGAACGACGAGCGGTCGAAGGCCTCGATGTATTTCTTGCGAGCGTCGGCATCCGTGACCCAACCCGCGAGTGCTTCGGCAGTTAGTTTGGCGGCCGCGTCCGGCTTTTGAAATTCCAACGCGTATTGGCTATTGGCTTGCTGTTGCGGGTTGGTCGCCAGTTCCCGCATCAGTCCCCGCGGATGCGGCAAGTTCAAAATCACTAGCCGTTCGATCCGATCGGGGTGTTGCATGGCAAAGGACCAGGCGACCGCACCGCCCCAGTCGTGCCCGACAACAATCGCAGGTTTGTCGGGAGAGAAATGGTCGACGACCGCGCGAAGATCCGCGACCAAATGGGGCATCGCGTAACTGGCGACTCCCTCCGGTTGGCCGCTGAGGTTGTATCCCCGCTGGTCGTACGCGACCACCTTAAAATGAGGAGCAAGCGCCGCCATCTGATCGCGCCACGAGTACCAGAAATCCGGAAACCCGTGGATCATCACGACCAGCGGCCCGGTCCCTTGCACGACGCAGTGCAGTTTGACATCGTCATTCTCAACGTACACGTCGGACCTTTCGCCCGCTTGGCGGGCGACCTGACACAACCCCGTACTTGCAAGGGAGATCGACCATGCGACCAACGCCCCCAAGCTGATTCTAAGAGACATCGTCATTTGGCCTCAACCTTCGAATAGTCCTGAAGGCCGTCGACCTTGAGGCTTTCGGGCGCAAACCTGCCTCCCAGCGATAGGCCGCCAGCGACCGGCGCGTACAGCTCGATGGCGATCTGCGAAATCGGCAGCGAGGTGTCGGTGAACTGTCCTTTGTCGCTAAAGGTGATGGAAGCAATTGCCATGATCGGGCCGGAGTCGTCAGGGATATAGGCCAGCGGTTCTCGATCTGAACGACTGGGGAAAAACTTGTTCACCACGCCTTGGTGCATATCGCTATGGTACCAGTTCAGCACGGACTGTTTGTCTTTGAACCAGGCGAAGATGACTTGTTTGCCACTTGCCGTTCTTGCCGAGTCAACCCCGAGACATCCTTCGGTTTTTCGCAGTCCGTCGGCGAGATCCGGGAAAAGCGGCCGCTCGTCTTCTTGGGCGCGTTGCGGCCGCTCGGCCGTGGCCGCCTGGCCGTAACCAAATGGCGAAGTCGAAATGAAAAATGCCGCCGCAGCCGCCAAGACCAATACATTGAACCGAGACATCCCTTTTCTCCATGGTACCGAAAGTCTAAGATCAGACCGACTTTAGTGATTCGCCGGTGGCATTCGGCTCTTGGAATCATTTCCCCGACTTCATCACAAGTCACCTCACGGCGGACGTTTGGCTGGATTCATCGAGGCAGGGTTCGAACGGGGACACACCCAGTTCATTTCGGCGCCAGGAATGCGACAGGCATTGATCGCAGGACGGCAAATGAAGTTTGAACGTGAGTATTCCTCGGGGACAAGCCGCGAGGATTCCATGATTAACGAACGACGGTTTGCCAGATATTCGCCCGACGGGCATTCGACGTCACCGGAATGGCGACTTTGATTTTCGGGACTGGTGTAACGGTAGCACGAAGGATTCTGGCTCCTTTAGTCGGGGTTCAAATCCCTGGTCCCGAACTTTATTTTGAGCACTCTTGCAACGCGCTGTTCGCGGGGCGCTGCGGATAAAGGGAAGCCAACACAAAACCGGCAACGTCACTCAAATTGTGTCCTGGATCTGCGAGCAAGGCCAGAGAATTAACCGACCCGCCCTCGTACGCGTCAATACAAACAACCGCGATGTTAAGCCCGATTCCGACGGCGAAGGCTCCGTTGAACTCTTCAGGGCATGCTGATAATCGTGATGCTCCGCGCGCATATCCCGGCCCCTTGTGCCTGGAGTCGAGACGATGTGCCTGGAGTCGAGACGATCGCTGTCGGCCTCGAGCAACTCCCAACATGGTTCAGGTGGGGGCGCAGAGTCCCGCTTTGGAGCGTGCCAGCTCCAGAAGCCGTTCACTCCCGATCGGCTCCTGTGTGAGCCACGGGACGATCGCCACGCGTGACACGGATTCGCGGACTCGATCGATGTGCGGTCGTTCTTCGGCGGCTCGTGCGACCAGCAGGGGATCGCTTGGCGATGCCGCAGCCAGAGAAGAGTTGATAACCCAGGCCCAGGGTTCAATCCCGGCTCGACGCAGATCGGCCTGAAGCGACTCGGCTTCCAACACAGGAGTCGTCTCCGGCAAGGTGACGACCAGCATCTTGGTCTGGGCGGGGTCTTGCAGTCGCATCATGGGGGTGACCACGTGAGTTCCCGGCTGCAAGTGACGGACAACATCCCGGTGATACGAACCTGTGGCATCGAGCAGCAAAAGCGTGTGGCCCGTGGGAGCGGTGTCAACGACCACGAACTTCTCCCTGGACTCCCGCATGACTCGTGAAAAGGCCTGAAAGACCGCAATCTCCTCGGTACAAGGCGAACGAAGATCCTCTTCCAGCAAACGACGCCCAGCTTCATCGAGTTTGTCGCCCTTTGACTCCATGACATGTTGGCGATAGCGCTCTCGCTCGACCTGTGGATCGATACGGCTTACGACAAGATTGGGCAGCGTGGCTTCCACCGTCATCGACAGATGGGCCGCCGGGTCCGTCGTCGTCAGATGCACCGCATGACCACGGTCGGCAAGATCAACCGCAATTGCCGCGGCGACCGTTGTCTTGCCGACGCCACCTTTGCCAAGCACCATCACCAACCCATGACCATTCGATTCGATCTCATCAATCAATTCAGACAAGGTTGGAAGACACAGTGGGACAGGGGACGCCACGCTGGTGGAAAAAGGCTTCGTTGCCGGGTGTTTCGAGAGCAATCCTCGCAAGGCGGGTAGGCCCACCATGTTGGTCGCTTGCAGTGGCACTTGAGCACTTGGCAACGACGCCAGCGAAGAAGGCAGTGCGCGCAGGGCAGCTTGTTCCCGTTCCCGCAACGCGTCCGCCAATGGGTCGTCGCTGCCGTTCTCAGGCATGACTCCGTTGATGATGAGTTGTTGATTCACGATGCCCAACGACGCCAATTCATGACTGGTGCGTTCGGCCTCTGCCAGAGACGACCGTTGAGGACGTGATACGAGCACAACGGTAGTGCCGTCGGCGTTGGCCAGTTCCGCTACCGCATGAGCGTACTGCTGCCGCTGTTTCTCCAAACCGGATAGCGGACCCAAGCAGGATGCACCGGACTCGTTGGACTCAAGGAAGTTGCTCCACGCCGTTGGCAGTTGCAGGAGCCGCAACGTGTGGCCGGTCGGCGCCGTGTCGAAGATGACGTGATCGTACTGCCCGGTCGCGGCGCCATCGGCTAGCAGGCCTGTGAACTCGTCAAAGGCGGCGATCTCCGTCGTGCAGGCTCCGGATAACTGCTCCTCCATTCCCTTGACGGTCTCCGCGGGCAAGACGTCGCGCACGGGACCGACAATGCGATCTCGATACGCCTGCGCCGCCGCTTCCGGATTGATGTTCAGAGCGACAAGGCCGAGTACACCGGGGATTGGCGTGGGATCGTGTTCCCCAATCGCTACCCCGAAGACCTGCCCCAGATTGGACGCCGGATCCGTACTGACCAGTAAAACCTTTCGTCCATCGTCGGCCAGTGCGACTGCCGTGGCACAAGCCAGGGATGTCTTGCCGACCCCGCCTTTGCCGGTGAAGAACAACAGTCGCGTCGGCTGTTCCAGGAGACGCATTTTTCAACCTCGCAGTTTAATTCTATTCGCAACAGGAGGACGATGGGCCGGTTCGACTCGCCACACCACCGCAGCAACCGGACTTCACCACTGGAAGTTCGTCGAGGGAGATTCCGACCCATTTCGCCAGTTGCGTGCGATTGGGGAAGACGCCTCGACTGACGACGCCGTTGTTCACCACGAACAGTGGCAAACAATTGTCTCCATGCTTCGTCAGTTCCTCTCGCACCAGTTGGCTTGCCGCGAACAGGGTTGGCTGATGTGCCGGGTTGATTCGCTGAACCTGAACACCGTGTCGGGCCAACCACTGAAGGTCGGCTGCTAGAGTCGCAAGCGCCGGGTCCAACTCTGGCCCGCAGACTCCCGTAGAACAGCACATCGGCTTGTCGTAAACTTGAATGGTCGCCATTTCTTCTCCATTTCCAGCGCTGCACTCGCAGCGTTTCGATCAGTTCCTTTTACCTTGGCTTCGATTTGAGTTCTCGACGCAGACAAACAACACCTTCTTCACGATTACCCCTCCATCGCGTTCCAAGCATTCTCACGCACATCCTGTCCTGACGCGACCCAGGCTGCGGTCGCTGACCTCTTCCATCAAACACAGTCCTTGGTCCAGTAGGGACCGAACGCAGAGGTCCACCAGCCGATAACAAACGCTGATTCCTTCCCGACGTGACGCCACGATGCCGAGGTCGGACAGGCGTTGCAACTGGTTCGATACCGCTTGCGGCTTCATCCCGACCGAATCGGCGAGGTCGGTCACGCAGAGTTCGTCGGCGCGCACCAAAGCGTGCAGCAGGCGTAGTCGGGTGTCATTCGCCAGCACCTTAAAAACCGCCGCCAAGCCACCCGCCTGGATCGGTGACAGCAGTGGGCGATCTTTAAGGGCGGGCTTTGTACAGCAACCCGCCTCCACCCGTTTCTTCGTTTTCGCCTTCATCTTCCCTCCACTTCATTCCATTATTACAATATACAGTGTAATGTTCAAAGTCCAGTCCGGAACACCGCTAAATCGCCTTGGGGCGAGCGCGAGGCAGATTTTTTGCGTCCTTTTTCGGCACGCTCCGTCTGTATGTTCGAAAGCGGCTGAAGGTCAGTCGTGACAAGTTCGAAAAACAGGAGCAAAATCATGCAATCCACACCCCCCGAAACAGGCAACACCGCGACATGTTGTGTCCAGTCCGGCTGTTGCGTCCCAACTACCTGCTGCGTGCAGGTCGCCTGTTGCGTACCGACAGGATGCTGCACTACCGCAGGCTGCTGCGTGCCAACGCAGTCACACCGTGACTGAGGCCCGTACGATAATGGATCAACCCACGACCGATGCGATCTGGCTGCACTTGAGTTCGGACCTGCGGCGATTTATATACCGCAGAGTTTCCGACGTCCACATTGCCGACGATTTGCTCCAGGAGACGTTTGTGCGGGTCCACCGCAACATCGGAACGCTCCAAGAATCGGAGCGTTTGGCGGCGTGGGTGTATCAGATCGCTCGGAACGTGGTTCACGACCACCACCGAAGGGCAACGAACTCGCCCGAGACACTCGCCATTTCCGAACCCGTCGACGACAACGGCGATCACCAGCCGCCGTTGGGGTGTGTGGGAATCACTTGGTTGGGTGAGATGATTCAGACGTTGCCGGACGGCTATCGACAGGCCGTGCAGTTAAGCGAGATCGAGGAATTATCCCAACAGGATGTTGCTGACCGGCTCGGCCTTTCGCTCTCCGGTGCGAAATCTCGCATTCAACGTGGAAGGGCCATGCTCAAAGAAGTCCTCGAACGGTGCTGCTCGTTCGAGTTGGACGGTCGAGGCCGAGTGATGGGTTGCGATCCCAAGCCCAACCAGAAGGTGTGCCGAGATTGCGGTGAGTGACTCACGTTTTTCGTCCCCTCGCCCATTGGCGTTTTGGAGAAAACAGGCCATCTAAGCAACCCATCCCCCTCCGCAGGACGAGTGTTCTCTGTCCCACCGCGCCAGTAGGCAGAAACAGGCAAAACTTCACAATTGGCCGATTTCATTTTTACACGTGTTTTGCCGCGTCAAATGCCCGCAAGTTAGGGTCCAGGCCGGAGGCCGGAGGTTGGAGACAGGAGGCCGGAGGCCGGAGGGCCAGGGGAGCGACTGTCAAAATCTGGCGTGCGGATGGCAACTTTCGCCGTAGCGGCGACTCTCCCGATTCCGGGAGCTTCGGAAGCGATGTTCCAGGCTTGGAAATGTCAATGAGTTCCATGAAGGGGTGACGATCTTGTTTGCTTCGTGCTCATCGTGTTCTTCGTGGTCGACCGGTAGCCATTCGACGGTGTGCAGCCGCAGAGAAGTCGCGAGCACGACGGAACAGAACACGTATCAGCGCTAATCGACGCTAATTTCGGGCTCAAGAAACCGCAGGCTAGCGCCAGGCGGCTGATGATCTGACAATTTGTGAGCGGGTGATTTGTCGACTCGGGAATCGTCAGGCGAGGCTGGAAGTCCGCGACGCGGAGCGTCGCGCAAC
>JBGSLW010000063.1:0-25899 GCA_041740495.1 Pirellulaceae bacterium | reverse complement strand
CGTCTCCATACGCGACGTCGCACCCCATTTGCCGCAACAGCTCGACGAACCGCAGATCGCCTTGGCAACTCGATTCCACGAGCCCGTCGACCACGACTTCGCCGCGAGTGATCGCCGCCGCCGCAAAAAAATAACTTGCCGCGGTGGCATCGGGCTCGATCGCAAAATCTCCGCCGCGGTAGTTTCCCGGCTCGACGCGAATCGCCCGCTCGGCCCGCTCCGAAGGGACTCCGAAACGCGCCATCACCATTCGAGTCATTTCGACGAAGGGAGCGGAGACCAAGTCCTCTTGCGGAGCAAGCTCACACGGTCCCGCACAATACGGACTGGCAATCAACATCCCACTGAGAAACTGGCTCGATTGATCGGAGGCGATCGCCACCAGCTCGCCGCCAGGCTGCCGGGAGGTGCAGACCAACGGCATCGTATCCCCGGCCGACGCTTGAATTTCGACCCCCCAAGCTTGCAACCCGCGAATCACGCCCGCCATCGGCCGCTGCCGCATCCGCGGCGTCCCGTCCATCCGATACGTCCCCTGCCCACAGACAGCCAGCACCGGCAATAAGAAGCGAGCGGTCGTCCCGCTGTTGCCGACAAAGATCTGCTGGTCGGTCGGAGCCAAATGTCCGGCGGTCCCGACCAAATCAGCCGTACCCGCCCCCCAATCGACCTCGATCTCGACGCCGACCTGCTGGAGGGCTGCCACCATAATCCGAGTATCGTCGCTGTCCAACAGCCCGGTCAGCTGCGATCGTCCAGCCGCCAACGCCGCGCACAAAAGCGCCCGGTTGGTCAGGCTCTTCGAACCGGGCGGACGGACGCTTCCGCGGATCGGGCCCGACGTTGAGATCGCGATCGATTCCGCCACGCGTGTCCCAGCCCAGTGTTTCCTGACCCAGTACGTCCGAACTCAGTGCGTCCGAACTCAGTGCGACCGTACCCAGTGGTTCCCGGCTCAATGATTGGCGATTTTCCACAAATGCTGATCGCCGCGTACGAACATTGCATCGCCGACGACAGCCGGCGATCCTAATAACGTCTCGCCGAAGTCGTAGGAGTGCACGACTTTCGCGCCCTCGCTGCCGACCTCCACCACGCGAGCCTGCCCGCTCTGTCCGAAGAAATAATAGTGATCGCCGACCAGTACGGGAGTCGCCCAAAAACCCCCTTGGGCGGCGTCTGCATCCAGGATCCGCTCCTGCCACTTCCGCTCCCCATCCGCCAGGCTGAAACCGGACAACACACCGGTCCGCTCGATCGACAAGATCTGGTCATCGCTGATCACCAGGCTGGCGGTCGCCGCACGCAGCCGCGGCGAGTTCCAAACCACGCTCAACTGGCCGTTCGGATCGACCTCGTACGCCGTGGTGCCATCCATCGGGGCGAAAACTCGCGAGCCGACCAGACTGGCGGAAGAAATCAACCCACATTGGCCCGCGACGCTGAAGACTTCGCGCCCGTCGTGCGGCTGCAGTACGCTCAATTTTCCCTTCGACTGCAGCAACACAAAGTCCGGTCGCTCACCCCCACCCGGTAACACCAGCGGGGACGACCACGAGGCGTCTTGAGGCCGATCCACCAGCCAACGCGTTTCTCCCGTCGCGGCGTCCAATCCCGCCGCAAACGACTTCCCCTGGCATTCGACCTGCACCACGATGGTGTTACCGACGATCACCGGGGACGAGGACATCCCGGCGTCGTTCCGCGCCTTCGGAAAATCGAACGCCAAACCGCGGTACCAGACCAGGTTCCCCTGCAAATCGAGACAAGCCAAATCGTTCGAAGAGAAAAACGCATACACGAACCGGCCGTCGCTGACCGGCGTCGGCGCCGCGTTGGCACTCAACGGATGACAATTGCAGTTCCCTGTCGCGGCAAACTGCTGCCGCCACAACTCCCGTCCGCTGCCGGCGTCGACGGAGATCACGTACAGCACATCTTGTTTATCGCCGCCCGAGCAGGTCACGATCACTTGATCACCCACCACGATCGGGCTGGAGGGCCCCTTCCCAGGCAACTCGATCTTCCAGGCGATCCCCTGCTGCTCGTTAAACACGGTCGGGACCCGAGCGCTCTTGATCGCGCTCGTCCCCTGCGGTCCGCGAAAATTCCACCAGTCGTCGCCGCGAAGTCCGTCGACGGCAAGAAAACTGCAGACCAAAATCGCCAGCCGCGTAAGTTTGTTCATCGCCGAAACGGTCCTTTTCAATACATTTTCCACGGAGTCACACGGGTTTGCCCGAACGCGATACCTTTCCGCCAGTTACTGCTCGGGAGCAGGCTCCGGCGCGGGCAACACGCTCTTGCCGGTCGGGTCGCAGATCCGCACCTGGAACATCCACTCTTGAGCCCACGACTCGGGCTGATCGTTCTGGCAAATCTTGACCAGCAACTGGTTCTTTCCTTGCCGCAGTTTTGCCGTCCCGGAAAACTGATCGGGATCCATGCCGTTGTGGTAGACATCCTCGCTGATGACCAACTGGGCGTTCAGCCAGACTTTGTTGGCGTTGATGCAGCCGATTTTCAATACGACGTCCTGTTCGGCGGCCGATTCGAATTCGCTGTACGCGTAGGCGATCGCCGATTTGATCTTGCCGATTTCGTTGTTCAAGTTCACCACGCCCGTGGGATCGCTGGTCTGGATTGCTTTCCATACAACCTCGGCGGGTTTGCCATCGACGACTTTCCCGTCGTACTTCGCCGTCAGATCGATTTGCTCCAGCGACGTCTCCGGGCCCAACGCCGTCTCGAAGTTGGCTTCGTCGCTGTGATCGAACGGCCCGACAATCTGCCACTTGAGCACGAACCCCAACTGCCGCGCCAGGTCGACTTGGATATTGTGCTTCGCCAATGCATCCCGCGCCGCGGTGATCTGATCGACGTCGCGCGCGAAACTGAGAGCATATCCCAAGGTGCCGATGGCCGTCGGATCGGCCTGCGTTTCGGCCTCGGCCAATAACCGCTTGACCGCCAAACGCCGCAGCGGCAGGCTGGGGTCATCGATCAAGCTCGGTATGAGCCCCTCGGCCAGTCCCGCATTGTGCCGCCGGAGTAAATCGAAGGCATACACGCGACTGGCGGACGAACGGCCTCGGTCGGCGAGATATTCACCGATCGAACCGATGGGGATTTCACCTTCCCGCCGCTGTGCCGATTCGATCGCGGCGCGAAGGTAGTTTGCCGCCACCGGATTCGCCTGATCCATCGCCGCCAGCAACTCGGGAATCTGTGCCGGCGTCGCGGCGTTCAAGACTTGCATCGCCTGAACGGCAGGTCCGTTGCCGACCCCCTCGTGACCAATCGCCAGTACCACTTGAATCGCGCGATTCAAGTCGTCCGAACCATCGGCGACGACAGCAGACTCCAGTTTGGGGACGCAGAGGGTCGTCCCCAAGATGGTCGTCCCCAAGATGGTTGTCCCCAGCAGCACCATCCCGGCCCGCAGCACCCCCGCCCACAAAACTCCGCGTCGTTCGGCGAATGGACACTTCATAGTCGGACTTCCTGGGCCAAAGATTGCAAAAAGACTTCGCGAGGTCTGGATTTTAATGCTTCCGTCCGCCGTCGAAAACGGGTCAACTGATTGCCGGCAATTCGGCGATCACGTATACTCGTCCGGCCGCTGGCCGCTCTTGCCGCGGCGTTGCCGCTACCCGCCGTTACGTCGCAAGAACGCCGTCTCGTCGCAAAGACCAGATGGTTGCCGTCCGCCACGCGATCTTTTGCAACCGGTGCGGTTTACGAATGTGCTCGCGGATTAGCTCCGGGGAGAGTGGCGCACTCACTTTATATAGGCTTGATCATGAATAAGATTGCCATCCTCTTCGGCTTGTTGTTGATCGCCGTTGGGCTGATCGGGTACTTCGGTACTCCGTCCGCCCCCGCCCCCGCCCCCACCCCGTCGGCCGGCGAGTCCTCGACTGTCGTGGCGAACAATTCGGGGTCGGCCGCCCAGCCGGACGCTGCCAAGAAAAAGAGCAAAACCGCGTTGATCCCAGCCGTGTTCGGCACGTTGATCTTGATGTGCGGGACGCTGGCCCTGGAATCCCGCTGGCGGAAACATGCAATGCACGCGGCGGCCGGCGTCGCTCTGCTGGGCGGGGTCGCCGCCTCGTACATGTTTCTGACGAAACTCCCCGGGCTTCTCTCGTCCGACCCCGCGTTCAACCGCCGCTCACCCATCTTCATCGGGTTGATGGCCCTGCTCTGCATCATCTATATCGTGCTGAGCATCCGCTCCTTCATCCAAGCCCGCCGCGCTGCTCAGGCGTGAATTTGTATTCGGTGTGCTGGTAGTACTTAGGGGTCGAGTCCAAACGGACGTGTAGCCAGGGGACGCCGCCCCCATGGGTATTGAGCCAGACACGGCCGGTGGAGGAGCGCGGTCGTCTTAACTCGGTCTGCAACGACTCCCCGACGACTCGCCACAATTCGTCGCATTGGTCGGCCGGCCCGCGCCGGCAGAACGCCGCCACATGCGGGTACGACTCGCTGGGAGCTTTCGACACTGGAACGACTAACCGCGCGTCGCGGCCGAGTGTGTCGAAAGCGACGACGCCGGGAGCGCGAGTTCCCTGCGGGCGCTGGCCTTCAAAATGATCGCGAAATGCCTCGGCATTCGCCCGCCGCTGCAGACGAGGCGCATCCAATACAACGAACTCAAACTTGCGTTCCAAGTCGGCGAGTCTGATCCCCGGCGTCTCCCAAAGATAGGCAGCAAACCGCGCCTCCTGCAACACCTGGTTGAACCAAGTCCGAAACTCCGCGTCCCCCTCCCAGCCCTCCAAAACCTGCATCCAACGCATCAATCGGCCGTCCATCGCCAGACGATAACGGTCGACGCTCGACGACAGTTCGGTTCGAATCGACTCGTACATGATGGCCAGGACGAATGATTGCCGCGCGCTCGCTGAACCTACGACTACTTATCGTCGACCCGGGCCGGCTTCGGCGGCTCCGCGGGGACCGGCGCGGGCAATTCTGCCGGCTCGAGCGTGGCGCCCAGTTCATCCCGCAGCTGTCGGGCCACGGTATCGACGGGGACCAAGTCCAGCGTCTCATCCAACTGGCGAACCGCTTGCTTCGGATAGCCCAAGTAGGCGTAATGCCAACCGAGCAAAAAGCGGAGAGCTGCGTCCTTCGGCGCATCGGCACTTGCTTTTTCTAGAGCCCTCAGCTGCAAGGTGTAGTTGCCGACGTTGGGATAAAGTTCCTTGAAGTTCCGGATGATCGTCCCCCAGCGGTCCTGCGGTAACAGCCGAGCAGCTTGCTGGGTCGCTCCGGCTGCCTCTTGGAACTGACCGGTCGCAAAGAGGGACTGCCCCAGGATCATCAAATACGGTCCGTTTTCCGGATCGTCCACCAGCGCATGCCGGAAGTGCCGCACCGCCTCTTCGTATTGCCCGTTGCGAAACGCCACCTCGCCTTGGGCAACGTATTCTTGGGCGCCGCTCGCACTGTCGGTCGGTGCCGGCGTCGGCGCCGGCGGCTCAAGTTCAAGCTCGGGCTCGGCTGCAATCACCTCCGGCGCCGCGAACGGCGCCGCATCGTACGTGACCTGCGGAATATAGCTATAGTCGCTGTACCCGCCAGAGTAACCATAGTCGGCGTAACCAAAGCCGGGTCCGAAGCCGCCAAATCCCCAACCCCAGGCCAGCCCAATCAGTGGCCAATACCAATTGTTGTTATACGGGTAAGGGTAATAGCCATAAGCCCGATACGGGTAATGATGATGGCCCCAATTATTTCCTCCGTTATGACCGTGCCCACTCCAATCGCCGTTTCCGCCCTTCCAGTCACCACCGTCCCCTCGACGGCCACCCCAATTCCCACCAGTCGAACTGTTTCCCTCGCGACCGCGTCCATTCCAGTTGCGTCCGTCGCGCGTGCCGTTAAGTGAACTGGGCACATCCACCCGGCTGGTCGAACCGCGTCCGTTGTTGGCCGAGGAATCTATCCGAGCGCTTTGCCCACGCTTCTCGGCCGCCGTGCCGAAATTGCGTTGGATGAAACTCGACCGGCTATCAACATTGGCCCGCTGAGCTGGCGAATCCTTCATTGTCGTTGCAGTGCTAATTCGAGTCGACTTGCCGACACCGGACGACCCGGTCGAATAGCGCTGCACCATGCTACCTTGGTTCACGGGGTTACCTTGATTCACCGGGTTACCTTGATTCACCGGGTTACCTTGATTCACGGGGTTACCTTGATTCACCGGGTTACCTTGATTTCTTGTGCGCGGCGTCGCTACGCTTTGGCCCGCGCTCCCCTGGACCTTGGCTCCTTGTCCCGCGCCACGTTGGACCGTTGTGCGCTGGACAGGTGAGCCGACCACGCTACTGCCGCGCGAGATGCCGTTCCCACCGCCGGAAGTATTTCCGCCACTACGTGAAATACTTCCACTACTGCGAGAAATGCCACCACTGCGGGTGATATTGCCACTGCCGCGGGAGATGCTGCCACTACTGCGGGAGATGCTGCCACTACTGCGGGAGATGCTGCCACTACTGCGGGAGATGCCCCCACCGCGAGAGACACTGCCACCCCCGCGCGACATGCTGCCCGCCCCGCGGGAGATATTTCCACCGCCGCGTCCGCCACCACCGCCGCGTCCGCCGCCTCCCTTTTGAGCTACGGCCGTCGATACCAACATCAATCCGATCGCCACAGCGACCACGACCATTTGGCTGAAGCGCCAAACCTTTGCTTTATTGAATCTCATGATCTCATCCCCCGTTCCAATGGCGTTCGAGCACCGCGATCAGCTCGTGTCGCACGCGCCCTCCGACCGCCGTAGTCTGCCGTCCAACGATAATTATATCCTTCGGTTTTCTTGCGAACGTCCGAATTTCGGGCGGAAAGATTGCGCCGTGCCCGCTCCGATGTGAAAATTTCCCGGAAGAAGCAAGGGAAACGATCGGGACACCCGCTCAGCTTTCCCAACTTTCGCGGCTCGGGCAATCGCAGAATGAACCGCACATTGCTAGCGAGTGGCGATTCGGGTTAAGCAGTTTGGACTATTGCGGTTTACGTCCGTTCCACGAAAGGAATGGAGGGGGTTTCATGCGCGGCCAATGGATTGCCTTGAACGTGTTGCTGGCGGCAACGACATGTGGAACGGGTTTTTCCCAAGTCGAATCGAGCGCCCGCAATGCCTCCGTTCCGGCAGCGGAGGATCGGCGAGCGGCGTTACCTACCGATCGATTCTACGGCCAGTTGCTTGCCCCCGCGCCGGAGCGCAACGGTCTGCTGGGGGACACAGGCCTGCTGGGAGACACAGGCCCGCTGGGAGACACAGTAGATCGGTTGTCGGAATCTCCGGGCGACGCAGCAGTCGGCGGACTCGAGAAGCCATTGGACATTCGCAGCTTGATGCGGCCGCGCGTGGAACTTCAGTTGGAGTGGGAGCCGATCGTCGATGGTTTGGGAATCTGGGGGGCCGACATCTCGGTCCAGGTTCCGACGTATCCGCTTGGAGGGCCACCCCCGCCTCTGATCACCTGGAGTTATTCGTGGACGGAAATCGCCTCGCCCAGTGAATGGCGGTTGCCGAACACGCTGCACGACTTGTCGCTGGGGTTGGCCTGGGCGCGGCGGATCAACGACCGCTGGATGGCGCGGTTCATGCTGAGCAGCGCGTTTGCCTCGGATTGGGAAAATACCAGCAGCGCGGCCTGGCAGGTTCGTGGCGGCGCATTTGCGATGTACTCGCCCAACCAGCGATGGAACTGGGCGTTCGGGGCCTTGGCCACGGGAAGAGATGACTTGCCGGTAATTCCCGCGGTCGGTTTGATTTGGCGCCCCGATCCGAATTGGAATGTGAACTTGATGTTCCCCACGCCCCGGATTTCACGGTTGATCCTGGACACCGGCACGCGTCAACATTGGGCCTATTTCGGCACCGGTTTCACGGGGGGCACCTGGGCGTATGCCGACTCCAACAATGCGGATGCGCGGATCACTTATCGGGAATGGCGAGCGATCCTGGGATGGGAAACGACGCCTCCCCTGCAACCTGGCGAATTCCGTCCCACCGGCGCCAAGTTCAACTTGGAACTCGGCTATGTCTTTGGCCGCGAGTTCGAATTCGAGGACCTCCGTCCAGAAATCACCCCCAACGACGGCTGGTTGCTGCGGACCGGTTTCAGCTTTTAACCTCCCCCGCCCCCTCGTCCCCCTTCTCCGAAGGCCGCACAGGGGTCAGCGCGCCCGAGAGGACTCGAACCTCCGACCTGCGGTTTAGGAAACCGCTGCTCTATCCACTGAGCTACGAGCGCTTGATGCCGAGGTGGTAAGTTTCCGGGGTGAGGACACCTTTGCCAAGCCGGTGGTATGCCGGATGTAGCGATTGTTCCACCGTGATCCGATTCTTCGGCCGCGATTCCCTGGAAGTGCCAAATGATTGACCCGTTGAGGGGGTAAATTATACTCGAATTCCAGTCTATTTTTTCCAAATCTCTCCGGCTCACGCAAAACGATGACGGCGCTGGTCGATTTCGAAAGCAGCAAGAATTCAGACTCGGTCGGCTACCGGAGTGGAACCCCTTCTCTGGAAACGATCGAAGTACGAGTCGAACTGAAACGCCAACGGAACTCAGATTCGATCGGCTATAAGTACTGCCGGTCGTGTTGGCGGAAGGATTTGCACCAGAGTATCTGGCAGTTGCCCAAGTGGGCTCGGCGGATCCTGAATTTCGCGACGTTGGGGTTGATTCGGAAGATCGAGCCGTCGCGATGCGTCTGTTGCGGGACCGTTCGCGTTTTCTAGCAGGATGATGGACCGTAGGACGGGCTGGCGGCAGGGAGCCTCAAGCCTCAAGCCTCAAGCCTCATGCCTCAAGCCTCAAGACAATCCATCCCGTCTGGAGCATGGGGCCTACAAATCGCTGGCGCGGACGCCGCTGGGGGTGAAATTCCGGCCGCTGCCGGAGCTCGACGTCGCTGCGGAACTGAAGTGCGGTTTCGGCCAACGGCTGGATTCGATATCGATCTCGCCCAAGTACTTCGCTTTGACCTCGGGATGCCGCACGATTTCATCGGTGGTCCCGCTGCAGAGAATTCGACCTTCGCTGACGACGTAGGTCCGGTGGGTGATCTGCAAGATCTCCCGGGCCGCATGGTCGGTGATCAAGATCGAGATCCCTTGCTGACTGAGCTCGCGGATGATGTTCTGGATGCTCTGAACGGTGACCGGATCGATTCCGGCGAAGGGCTCGTCCAGCATGATGATCTCCGGTTCGGAGACCAGGCACCGCGCGATCTCCAGGCGGCGGCGTTCTCCTCCGGAAAGCCGGCCTGCTTTGGTTTTGCGGATATGCGCGATGTTGAACTGCTCCAGCAGCTGCTGACAGCGTTCCCGTTGGGTCTTACGAGGCATCTGCAGCAGTTCCATCATCATGACCAGATTCTGCTCGGCACTCAGCTTGGCAAAGACGCTCGATTGCTGAGGGAGGTATCCCATTCCGCCGTCGCGGGCGCGGACGTACATCGGCCAATCGGTGACATCCTGATCGCGGAGTTGGACCACCCCTTTGTCCGGGACCAGCATCCCGCACATCATCCGGAACGAGGTGGTTTTGCCGGCGCCGTTCGGGCCCAGCAGCCCGACGATTTCGCCGTAGTCGACTTCCAAGGTAACGCCGTCCACGACGCGCCGGCGCCCGAAACTCTTGACCAATCCAATGGCCCGCAAAATCGGCATGGCGGCTTTCCTCCGTGAAAGTTGAAAAGTCCTGCGGGGGGGCAAACCCCTGGGCACGTGAAGGGTTTCGAAGTCAGCGGATGAACTTCATCCGACTGAAATCGGGGAGAAACGGAATCGGTTTATTCCACGTATGCGGGAAGAAGACGAACAGGGCCCTCCCCAACAGTTGTGATCGTTTGACAAACGCGGGTTCGGGCCAAAGCCGCGCGTCCAGACTCGACGGACTATTGTCCCCCATCGGGAAGAATTGATCCGGCCCGAATACCCGGATGTCGGCCGCGGTTCGCGTCTGCCGGTCGAACACCTCAGCCGCCTCGGGCGTCTCCCACCGCCGCGGGTCCCCCAGAATCTGGGCGACCTTTCCGGCGGCTACGCCACGATACTCGATTCCGTTCCGCACCGAAACGGAAACGTAATAGACATCGCGCCAGACTTTGATCCGCGAAACGGAAAGCTTTACCCCCGCCGCACCGATCCCGACAGGTTCCAGGTCTCCGGGGTCCTGGGCCGAGTATTTCAGGCGCACCGGATCGCTGCGCGTAAAATCGACGAACGGCTGACCTTGGAACTCGACCGACCGCCCGTTGATCCAGAGGAACAGACGGTCGTCGGCATTCATGAGCTTCAGCCGATACGAACCCGCACCGCGGAGCGACGTCTGCCCCTGGAGCGATTCGCCCGCAGGTTTCCCGTCGGGCCCCAAGAATTGCACGGTGTCTCGGCTGCAGCTTAAGGTCGCACGGCCCGTCGCCACATCGATCGAAACCATGAAACGGGCACCCCCTTCGGCGGTTTCCACAGCGAGCGTTCCCGCATCGGATTCGACCTCCACCAGGCACTCGATCCCCACATCCCCTACCCAGTGCGAGTAGCGATCGACGCGCATCCGGTCGATCGCTTCGTTGTAGGCATAGGAATCGGTGATCGGTCCCGTTCCGGGGCTCTCGCCTTTCTCCAGGGCGGTGATCCGCGGCGGCAGTTGGGAACGCTTCAAGAAATCTTCCCAATCGACGTCCCCCGGCAGGAGATGCCGGTAGCGCAGCCATTGCAGGGCCGTGTCGCTCCCCGGCTGAAACGCGTAGGTGTAATGGTCCTCCTGCGGTTCGATCTGCCAGCCGCTGGATCCGCGGAGTTCCCAATCCTGGAAGCGGCTCGGCCAGCCGACTTTCATCAGCGACTTGCCGACGTACCTTGAATCGTAAACCAGTTGGTGCATCGCCGCGATCTTGCCCGGCGGCTTCTTGGCGACCTTCCGCTGCTGGAACGATTCCGTTGCGGCTTGGTAGGTGTACAAGTCTCCGAACTCAATCGAGACCGCTTCGTTGGGCAGACCGCATAGCCGCTTGATGTAATTCTGTTTGGCGTTCTTGGGATTCTTGAACACGATCACATCCCAGCGATTCGGCTCAGCGAAATCGTAGATGAACTTGTTCACCAGGATGCGATCGCCGTCGAACGGCCGATGGTCGACTTCGTTCGCCCGCAAGCTGAGCGGTTGTCCGCACATCGGGCAAAAGACTTTGTAGATCGGCCTCCCCTCCAACCAGCCGCTCTGGTAGCGGTTCGCGCATTGGGGACACGCGACGTCAAAATGCTCACCCCGCAGCGTGGGGGCCATCGACCCCGTGGGGATAATGTACGCTTCGGCTTCGAACGTCTTGAAGACGAACGCCAAGACGATGGCGACCACGATCGATTCGATCGACTCGCGCACGGCGATGCTGCGAAAAAAGTTCATGTCGTGAGGATCTACCCGGGTCAAGGTCCAACGATCAACGCCCGCAACGACCTGCTGAAATACAGAGTGCCGTGACGCTCCGCGTCGCGCATTTCTTGAGACTTCACCGCGACGGTTGTGACCGCGACGGACTTCACCGCAAAATTGACGTAGGAAGACACGACGCGGAGCGTCGTGCCACTCTTAGCGTCGTGCCACTCTTATCAACCGGTTGCTACGGGAGGTGTATTGTATCGGCTGCGGATGGAGGGCGGAACCTCGTTTTCCGGCCGCCCGGCAGGTCTGGGGGCCCGATTTCGACGTCCGATCGATCGCTCACCCGCCATCCAAAATCTGGGTTCCGCGGTTGGACAGTCCTGCAGTACATTGGGTCGGTTGGAATGGACGCCCCCTGACATGACCGGAGTTCGCATGCGAATCGGGTTGACCTGGATTGGATTGATCGTCGCGGCGGTTTTCGTTGGATGCCGCCCGAATTCCCCCGATAAGCCCCAAGATGTCTCGGCCGCGAATGAAGTTTCGATCGACCCGCAAGCGTTGTGGCGTCGAGTCTGCGACACATACGCGTCGGCAGACCGCTACCACGACGACGGCAAGTTCGTACTGCGCTATCGGCTCAACGACCGCCCCATGGAGGAGCACCAGTTGTGGGCAGTCGACTTCGATCGGAGCGGCAGGCAGGCGGTTCGGATCTTCAACGCCCGAGTCCACTCGGACGGCGAACGAACGACCGTCCGGGTCTTTGACTGGGGAACGGAGAATATGGACAACCAAGTGGTGGTCCAGCCGGGAGTGGATCTACAAGTCTGGACGCGACTGCACCAGGATCCGGTCGCTCGGCATTTTTTGCTGGGGGTCGGCGAGCTGCCGTTTGCCCCCGATCTGGACCCGCGCTGTCTGGTTCCGATCGTCACCCGTCTGCTCCAAGGCTTGCCCGCCGATGACGCGTTGTCGACGCCTGCAGCCCTCCGCTACGTGGGGACTGAAACTCTGGATGGGCGCCCCGCACATCAGTTGTTGCTGGGCGAGTCCGAGGATGCACTTCGATTTTGGATCGACCCCGACTCGGCCACCCTACGGCAAATCGAATTGCCGTTGAGCTGGCTGGATCCGGCGCTGCTGCAATCTCCCGAAATTTCCGGGTTGCGATTGATAGCGCGGTTGGAGAATGCGACGTTTCAACCCGAATGGTCGGACGACGTGTTCCCCACCCGCTTGTCAGACGACTGCCATCCCGTGCGAGCTTTTGTTCCGTTGCCGGAACGATTTCCTTGCGAGCGGATCGGGGCGGTCCAGCCACCGCTCGATTTGTGGAATGCGGGAGGTTCGGCGGTCCGCTGGGAGCCGGCCGAGACGGCTTCGAAAACGTTGGTGTGGATCGACGGATCGGACTCCAGCCGCCAGGTCCTGCAAGCCCTCTCCGATTGGGATACGGAATCGCTGCACTTTATCTATCTGGACTATCGACCCAATCCCGCCGAGCCTGCGGCGGAACCAGCAGCGCGAGTCCGCGCGCTCGCGGCCGCCCACCCCGACTTGGCCAAGCTGCCGGTCTGGTTCGACTTGGACAACGCAGCCGGAAAGCAAGTGGAGATCGCGTTCGCTCCAACCGCAATCCTGATCGATGCCCAAGGCGTAGTCCAGTATTTTCAGACTTTGCTGGAGCCCGATTGGGAGTCGAAACTCAAATCGGCGATCCAGCGCGTCGCCGCTGGGGACGATCTGGCTGGCGAAATGCGCGCCGAGTACCGCAGTTTTCTGGACAAATACCGGGAACGGTTGGCCGCGGCCAACCCGTTGGCGCCGGCCGCTGAGACCGTCCCCGACCAGCGTCCTGCTCCGGTCGTGCTACCTCAACTGGAGCCGATCTGGGAGTTCACCGACGCCAGACAACCAGGGAACCTCCTCTGGGATCCGCCGAGCCAGACGCTCATCGCAATGGATGGCTGGCAGTCGATCGTGGCCATCGACTTGCAGACGCGGCGAGCACATCGATTCCCGTTGCCGGTCGATCCCGCCGTGGCACTCACGCGACTCCGCAGCTTGCCTTCCGCCGGGGTTGGCCGATTTGCAGCCTTCTCGGATTTGGGCTCCGCGGTCCACCTGTTCGATGCCGATTGGAAATCCGTGGCGAGCATTCCGGCCGCCAGTCCGACCATTGATGTACAAATGTACACTAGTCGCAGCGGCGCCGCGCCGGAGTTGCTCGTGTTGACCAACGATCAGAAGGTTCAGCGGATCTCGCTGGACACGGGCGAAGTAGGCGAAGGCGGGGCGCTGGAACTCGCCGCCGGGTTGGCGACCATCCCCCCCGACGCGAGTTGGGCGCCTTCCGATTGGTACGGCGCGATGGTGCGAGCCGATGGGTCGTGCGCCCTCTTCTCGAATCGACTGGACGCGGTACGTGAAATTCGAGTCCCCGATCTTCGGCTGGTTCGCGTCAGCCTGGGGCGACATGGTCGCGTGGCCGCGGTCGGGATTGGCCTGGATCCACGAGGGGACTGGGTTGCCGTCGGAATCGATCGCGACGGAAAAGTCGCCTGGACGCAGATTGTCGGCGGGCAGACGTTTGATCGGCAAATCGAACCGCTGGTCCACTGGCCGGGAGCCACGGCAGATTTCTGGGCGATCGCCGGAAGCGATTCGACGATTACCGTCCTGGACGACCGCGGACGGTTGCTGCAGCGGTGGCAGTGTCCCGAGGCGATTCAAGGTATCGCCTGGGCAGGGGGCGCGGAGGATGCCGAGTCTCAGGAGAATGACGCAAGGTGCACTCTAGCGATTTCGCTCGCGACGCGAATCGTCTTCGTCAGCGTCGAATTGGATCAGGCGGGAGGCGAGAGGCGAGAGCAGTAGGCGGGAGGCTGGAGGCCGGAACTAGTCTTCGCAGTTCCGGCAACTTCTCTTCCTCAATCTCCCTTCAACATTTTTCTGCCTTCGGAACTATCTGACTTGTTTTTTGTGCCTCTTGTGCTTTTTTGTGGCAATCTTCCCAGCCGCGAACTGTTGAACAATGTAGAGCAATTGTCCTCAATTGCTCTCTCCCCCTCCCAGCCGCGAACAGTTGAGGACAACTGTTCTACGATGGGGAACCGTTCCCATTTTGCGGTGCCGTCGCTAGAATAGCTCGAGCAATCTAATATTTTTTGGTGGAGCATTCCCCAGGAGCCGACGCGAGTGGACGCCGACTTTCATCATCGTGCCGAGAATATTCAGCAGCGGATTCTTTCCCTGCGAGATAGTCTTTGACTACGCTACGAAGCGTTCTGACGTTGGCAAGATCCAGGAGCGAATGGCGAGTCCCGATTTTTGGGACCGGCCGAAGGCTGCTCAGGAAACGGTCGCGAAATTAAAGTCGCTCACGGCAATCGTCGATCCGTTGGAGGAGCTGATTTCCGCGGGCAGCGAGTTGGACGGGCTGCTGGCGATGGCCGAGGCAGACTCCAGTTTTGCCGGAGAAGTCGCCGGCGAAATCGACCGCTTGGAGCAGATCCTGGACGATTTGGAGCTCAAGTCGCTGTTGAGCGGACGGCACGATGCCTGTGATGCGATCGTCAGCTTACAGGCCTTGGACGGCGGCACCGACGCCAACGACTGGGCCGAGATGCTGATGCGAATGTATACGCAATGGGCTCAAAAGAGCGGATACACCGCGGAGATCCTGGACCGCAATGAAGACGAAATCGCCGGGATTCAAAGTGCCTCGATCGCAATCCGCGGACCGATGGCCTATGGGTATTTAAAAGGGGAGTCGGGCACGCATCGCCTGGTGCGGATCAGTCCGTTCAACGCCGACGGCAAGCGTCAGACCAGCTTCGCGGCGGTCGAAGTGACTCCCGAGATCGACGACGAGATCGAGATCAATATCAACGAAGGGGACGTTCGCATCGACACCTATCGCGCCGGCGGGGCAGGGGGGCAGCACGTCAACAAGACCGACAGTGCGGTCCGCTTGACGCATCTGCCGACGGGCGTCGTGGTCCAATGTCAGAACGAGCGAAGCCAGCATCAGAATCGTGCGAATGCCTGGAAAATGTTACGGGCCAAGATGGCAAAACTCGAAGAGGAACGGCGCGAAGCCGAACAGGCGGACAAATACAAAGGGAAATCGCAATCCGGGTTTGGCACGCAGATTCGAAATTATTTCCTGCATCCGGATCAACGCGTCAAGGATTCCCGCACCGGCCATGCGATGGGAAGTTTCCATCAAGTACTCGACGGCGACATCCAAGGATTTTTGGATGCCTACCTGCGCTGGCGAGTCCAACAGGACGGCGCGGTCGCCAAAAGGTAGCGGGTCGTGACCGAGCCGATGATTCTGTTCGAATCGGGGCCGATCCTGGTGGTCAATAAGCCGGGGGGGCTGCTGACGCAAGCCCCACCTGGAATCGACAGCTTGGAGGCTCAGGTCCGCCGCGCGATTCAGCGCAGGGAAGGGACGGAGCACAAGAACTACCTGGCGATCCTCCATCGGCTCGACCGCCCCGTCGGCGGAGCCCTGCTATTGGCGCGGAACGTGCGGATCGCCAACAAACTGGCGCAACAATTTGAGCGACGAGAGGTCCGCAAGCTCTACTGGGCGATTGTCGAAGTCGGTCCGGTGGACGACCGCGGACGCTGGGTGGACTTTATGCGAAAGGTGCCGGGGGAAGCGCGATCCGAACTCGTCCCGGCCGATCATCCCGACGCCCAATACGCGGCGCTCGAGTATTCCGTGCTCTCCCGGGAATCGAGTCGAGCCTTGCTGGAGATCCACTTGGAGACGGGCCGCACCCATCAAATTCGCTTGCAGGCCGGAGCGCGCGGCTGGCCGATCGTCGGGGACGAGCTCTACGGATCGCGCTTGCCATTTGGACCTCAGACCGAAGACTTGCGGCAACGCTGGATCGGACTATGGGCTCGCAAGTTGGCGTTTGCCGATCCGCGAAACGGGGAACCGATCGAGGTCGTCGCGCCGTCATCCGAGTATTGGCCAACAGAGTTTCTTGAAGTGGATTAGCGGAAGTTGGAAACGTCGCGGAACCGTAATTCTTTTCACCCTCCCGCGGACAATGAAGGTTGCCCATGAAGACGCGCGGAATGCTAAGCTTTGGCCCAAAACATCAGCCGCCTGGCGCTAGCCTGCGGTTTTTTGGAACCCGGCGCCCGGAAACCGCAGGCTAGCGCCAGGCGGCTAAACTCAATGGGACGCGGGACTGTGTTTTGGGACCAAGCCTAGTCTGCCGTCGTGTCTGCCGGAGTCGCCAGTCCATGGCGGCCGAGTTCAGCGTCGAGTCGATCGAGCAATTCGTCTGCGATCTGCATTTCGCCTGGTTTGTGTTTTTCGATTCGTCGCCCCTCGAATTCGAGAAAAAAATGATCCTGATCGGGAAGGACGCAGGCCGATAGGTCGTTGCTC
Organism: Pirellulaceae bacterium; assembly: GCA_041740495.1. Taxonomy (GTDB): domain Bacteria; phylum Planctomycetota; class Planctomycetia; order Pirellulales; family Pirellulaceae; genus JANMEB01. The sequence goes on along the minus strand of JBGSLW010000063.1, from coordinate 9,060 downwards.
GCCGACTGGGCGTAAGCCGCCGTAAGTTTGGGGAGATGGATGCGCCAAGGAACTTGCTGGTCCGCACCGCCAAAGATCGCGACGACGGGCCCGGCGTTCTGACGATAGGTGGTTGTCGGATCCGAAGCAAAGAAATGCCGATACCATGGCGATGCGAGGTAGCCGCTCAACAAACTCTTGGCGAGGGTCGGATCGAGTTGATCGTTGGACACGCCGTGGGCTGCGAGGAAGTCCAGCGCGATCGCTTCGAATTTCGCGTCGTTGTCGGGCTCGGCAACTGCGAATTCCGCGAATCGCAGGAAGGCCTGGCGAACAGCCTCGGCAGTGTCCGGTTCGGCGCCCTGTTGCACGAGGCTGGCGGCGAGTTGCCCGGCGACGACTTCATCGCCGCGTAGAGCCGGCGGCGATAAGAGAATCGCGAGCGCAACGTCGGGAGAACCCGCCGACAACGCCGCGGCGATCAGCGCCCCTTCGCTGTGGCCCAGAACCACCAGGCGTTGCGCGTCGACTCCTGGTTGGCGGCGCAAGAACTCCACCGCCGCGCGGTTGTCTTCGATTCGGTCGGCGGTGGTGTACTGTTCCCAATCGGCAGGTCCCGTCGAGCCGCCGTACCCGCGCGCATCGGTCCGCAATACCACCAAACCAAGCGCCGCCAGGTGATCGCCCAGCAGTTTAAACATCGGAGTATTTGAAATCAGCTGGTCGCGGGTGTGCGGACCATTGCCGACGATCATCAGCACCGCGGGCCGCGTCTGCTCACCGGCGGGAAGTGAAAGCGTGCCTGCGATCGTGATGTTGGGATCGGGCGTGGGAATTGAGACCTCACGGTGTTCCACGGGACGGAGCGCCGAATTCAACGGTGCGTCCGGAACTTGGGCGGCTGCCGGCGAAGTGAAACCTGCCCAATACAACGCCGCCCACGCCACCGCGCAGAGAAACTTCATGCACCACCTCCGGTTGAAGGATTCACGGAGGAAGCCGCCGCAGCTTTCAACAAAAAAGAGATTTGCCAAAAAAAATGGACAAGGCAGCCGAAGCATACCTTGTCCACACGGGGGGTGACTGGGCAAATCGAGTTGTGGATGAAGTACCGCGGGCCCCCGCTTGTTGTTGGGAGTACTGCCGTCGATTCGGCGGCGGGATGGTCGAGTTCGGGTTTCGGACCCCGGTCAACTCGTGTCGGTCGCCGCGCCGATCCAACTTGTGCAGCAACCATAGACCGCACTAGATGGGCGCGATCCAGTTCGTGGCGCCGAGTTCAAAAATTGTGGCAGGTCGAGTGGAGTTGTGCCGAGGGGGAGAGCTATGCCGGGCGTAGCGGCTGACGGTTCTGATTGATCAGCCGCATGGCGCTAGCCTGCGGTTTCAGGGCGCCCCAAATCCGAAGAAACCGCAGGCTAGCGCCATGCGGCTGATTCTTCCACAGGCTGTGACGCGGCTGATTTTTCAGCAGGCTGTGACGGGGCTGATTTTTCAGCAGGTTGCCAGGCGGCCTTGCCAGGTGCCGCGGCGTTCGAACTCGTGCTGGAGGGCGGTCAGAATTCCGGGCTTGTCCAACGACCAGCTGGGGCCGAGAAAGTAGTCATCCGGTGCGTCGCCGCTGATCCGCTCGACGATCGTTTCGGCCGGAATCCGCTCGAGGAAATCGACCAGGGTCCGCAGGTAATCGTCGCGGTCCATCAACGCAATCTCCCCCCGCGCGAACTGTTCTCCCAAGGGGGTGCCGCGGACCGCGTAGAGGTTGTGGATCTTCACCGAGTCGACTTGCAACCGCCGGACCTCATCGGCGGTCGCCATCATTTGCTCGTGCGTTTCGGTGGGAAGCCCCAGGATGATATGGGCCCCAATTTCAAACCCCAGGCCGCGACTCCGCTCCATCGCATCGATCATCGAGTCGTGGTGGTGTCCGCGGTTCATCCAGTCCAGCGAGTGGTCGTGGATCGACTGCATCCCGTATTCGACGCCCAGGCAGGTCTCCTGCGCGAGCTGGCTCAGTAGGTTCAGAACGTCGTCCGGTACGCAGTCGGGCCGCGTCCCGATTGAGAGGGCGACGACCTGCGGGTGTTCCAATGCCGAGCGGTAAAGCGGCGCCAACCGTTCGACCGGTGCATAGGTGTTGGTCGCTGGCTGGAAGTAGGCAATGAACTGGTCGCAGGAAGTGTAACGGCGGCGAAGGCAGCGGATCCCCTCGTCCAGTTGGTCCAGGACGGAGATCCGCGGGAGCCGCCGGCTGGGGCTGAAGCTGCGGTTATCGCAAAAGTTACAACCACCGTAAGCCACCGTCCCATCGACGTTGGGGCAAGTGAAACCGGCGTCCAAGCTGACCTTCTGCACGCGCTGTCCGAAGACCTGTCGCAGGTGATAACCGTAACGATAGTAACGAAGCCCGGCAGAACGCCAGTCGAATCGAGTGTGAAAGCGCGCGCGAATCGTTTCAGTTGACGCCAAAAGTGCAGCCGAATACAGTAAAATGGTCTGGCTGGTCAGGCCAGCGGCTCCGCTGGACTTTAGCCCGCCAAACGAACGGCGCAGCTCGTGCGCCGCCCATCCCCTGCAGGCACGACTATGACTGTACGCGGTCCAAAAAACGAATCAAGGGCCACCGCATCCAGCGCGGATACCCCCGTCGACTCGATCGTGCCGGATTCCGCCGAGACGCAACCAGCCAAAGGTGCTTCCTCCGGGGTTCCGGTCAATTACGGATCCCTGGTCCCGGTCGGCGGAGGGGACCCCGTCCCGATGCTCAAGAATCGACTGCGGATCGGGCGCCGAGAAGACTGCGATATCGTACTGAACTTCGCCAACGTCTCCGGACACCACTGCCTGATGGAGTTGGTGGAAGGGTACTGGTTCATCAAGGACCTCCGCAGCCGAAATGGGATCAAAGTCGATGGGAAGCGAATCTTGGCCGGGCTTCGCAAGCGGATCGACGCCGGCATGGTGATCTCGGTCGCCAAGCATCAATACAAAGTCGACTACGATCCGACACTGCTGGGCGCCTACGGCACTCCGCCGCAAGACGAAATTCTGGACAACCTGTTCAGCGAATCGCTGCTGGATCGCGCTGGCTTGTCGCGAAAACCGAAGAGTTAGGCTGGAGGCTGGAGGCTGGAGGAGGGACGAGGTCAGTCAAGTTCGGGCAGCTTGTCCGGAGCGCTTGCGCCGATCTCGTGCCCGTAGGTCCTACGCCTACTCCTACTCCTACTCGTACTCCTACTCGTACTCCTACTCGTACTCCTTCTCCTTTCTCCTTCTCGCAACCGAGCAACTTGCGCTGAAACCCAGCCCGTTCCGTTCGCGACGCTGGGTTCGTGTGATCGTCACGGATCGTTCGACTGGTGAATTGCTTCGGCCCCGGTAATTGTCGCGGGGAAATTGCCGTTGTCGTCATCCGACTTTCGCACTGTCAAATTGTCAGGAACCAGCACGGCGGAGCGAGATCTTCTGTGCGGCCGTTGGCGCAATAATCGTCGGGGGTATTCGCATGGGCCCTCCCTGGTCGCGCCGTGCGTCCGACCCGTCTGTGGTCAAAGGGAAACTTCAGTTTCTGCGGTAGGGTAAAGTCGAGAACTGAGCGGCTTGCGGAGATTGGGTGAGGCGAGCTTGACCCGATCAGCCGGCTGACCGCAAGGCTTTGTCCCAAAACACAGTTTCGCGTCCCATTGAGATCAGCCGCATGGCGCTAGCCTGCGGTTTCTTCGCGCATCCAACCCCGGAAACCGCAGGCTAGCGCCAGGCGGCTGATGTTTTGGGAGAAAGCCTGGTCTGGGGTCATTACTTGCCCTGGGGACCGAAGAAACCGCTGGCTAGCGCCAGGCGGCTGATGTTTTGAATAACTACCGGGGGGAGGATCGTGCGGTGGCGGATGGATTTCGGCGAAACTCGATTTCCGCCACCTTCGTCGAAATGTATGAAATTTCACAAAATGTTTTTTGTGCGGCCAGGTCCCTGATCTTCCAATGGCACGGCCTTTGCTCCCCTTTGGGTAGCGGTCGCGGATGCTGCCAGAAGCGGCGGCACGCTGCGCGATTTACAGAATGAACCAACCACCGCCGGCAGGGTGAATCCTCGGCGATCGATAGCCAGAATTCAGCGCGTTTCAACAGGGGAGTAATTAGATGGCCACGGGCGAAAAGATTATTGGAATTGACTTGGGCACGACCAACTCCGTCGTTTCGGTGATGGAGGGGAGTGAGCCGGTCGTGATCGCCAACGCGGAGGGGAACCGTTTGACCCCCAGCGTGGTGGCGTTCAACGACAAGGGTGAGATCCTGGTGGGCGAGCCAGCTCGGCGCCAGGCGGTGACCAACCCGAAGCGCACGATTTACTCGGTCAAGCGATTCATGGGTCGCCGGCACGCTGAGGTCGAGTCGGAAGAGAAGATGGTCCCCTACAAGGTGGTGGGGGGTGCGAACGACTATGTGAAGATCGAGATTGGCGACAAGCAGTACACGCCGCAAGAGATCTCCGCCAAGATTCTGCGCAAGCTGAAGGAAGCTGCGGAATCGTATCTGGGCCACAAGGTCAACAAAGCGGTGATCACTGTCCCGGCTTATTTCAACGACGCCCAGCGGCAGGCGACCAAGGACGCGGGGCAGATTGCCGGTCTGGAGGTATCGCGGATTATCAACGAGCCGACCGCCGCGGCGATGGCGTACGGCTTGGACAAGACCAACAAGGAACAAAAAATCGTCGTATTCGACTTGGGGGGGGGAACGTTTGACGTCTCGGTGTTGGAGCTGAACGACGACGAGGGGACGAAGGTTTTCGAAGTCATCAGCACCAGCGGCGATACGCACTTGGGTGGGGACGACTTCGACGAAGTCTTGATTCACTACGTCGCCGACGAGTTCAAGAAAGAAAGCGGGATCGACTTGCGGAAGGACGCGATGGCCTTGCAGCGTTTGCAAGAAGCGTGCGAGAAGGCCAAGAAGGAGCTGAGCAGCCTGCCGCAGACCGACATCAACCTCCCGTTTATCACCGCCGACGCCAGCGGTCCGAAACACCTGCAGATTTCGATCACGCGGGCCAAGTTCGAGACCTTGTGCGACAAGTTATTCGACCGCTGCCGCAAGCCGGTGGAGCAGGCGATGAAGGACGCCAACCTCAAGCCGTCCGATATTGCCGAAGTCGTGTTGGTCGGTGGATCGACTCGGATTCCCAAAGTCCAAGCCCTGGTGAAGGACATTTTCGGCAAAGACCCTCACAAAGGGGTGAACCCGGACGAGGTCGTGGCGGTGGGCGCTGCGATTCAGGGGAGCGTTTTGACCGGCGACCGCAAAGACGTGCTGTTGCTGGACGTCACGCCGCTGACCTTGGGGATTGAAACCGAGGGGGGTGTGATGACGCCGCTGGTCGAGCGGAATACGACCATCCCGACGGAAAAGAAACAAGTCTTCAGTACCGCCTCGGACCATCAAACGGCGGTGACGATCCAAGTCTTCCAGGGCGAACGGAAGATGGCGTCCGACAATCGTCGGCTCGGCCAGTTCAACTTGGAGGGGATCGCGCCGGCCCCGCGGGGCGTGCCGCAGATCGAGGTCAAGTTCGACATCGACCAGAACGGGATCTTGAACGTTTCTGCCAAGGATATGGGGACGGGCAAAGAGGCGAACGTCGTGATCAAGGGTTCGTCCGGTTTGAGTCCGGACGAGATCGAGCGGATGCAGAGAGACGCCCAATCGCATGCGGAGGAAGACCGGCGCAAGGTCGAGTTGGCGACGGCTCGCAACCAGGCCGACCACATGTGCTACCAGCTGGAGAAGCTGATGGAGGAGCAGAAGGAGAAGCTCTCCGACGCCGACCGCAAGCCGCTGGAAGCCGCGATCGAGAAGACTCGCACCGCCGCCAAGGGGGAAGATGTCGAAGCGATCAAGTCGGCCGTGAAGGAGCTGGACCAGGCCTCGCACGCCTTCAGCAAGATGGCGTACGAATCGAGTGCTCCGGGCCAGTCCCCCGATGGCAACGGCAGCCACGCCGAAGCGGGCGCCGCGAAAGACGACGCGATCGACGCAGAATTTGAAGTCAAGAACGACTAGAGTGGCACGACGCTCCGCGTCGTGTCCTTCCCGTCGTATCGTTCCATATAAGCCCAATCAACCCGGCCGTTTTGGCCGGGTTTTCGTTTGATAACCTCAATAGGCACCTCGCTTTGCCATCGTTTGGCATCGCAGTTGCCTTGAAGAATCTTTGATGTACTTCACCTGCCAGGAGGTTCTCCGTGACCTTTCGCTTTGACAAGTTGACTCAAAAGGCCCAGGAAGCGGTCGCGGCGGCGCAGAGTGCGGCGCAGAGTAAGGGGAACGATATTACCCCGCTGCATTTGCTACATGCGCTCCTGGCCCAAGGGGATGGGATTGCGCGGCCGATCGTCGAGAAAACTGGTGCGCCGCTGGCCCAGTTGAGCTCGATGGTCGCCAGCGAACTGGCAAAAATGCCGACGGTCAGCGGGGCGGCGGAATCGCATGTCGACCGGGCGCTCCAGCAGGTGCTCAACAAATCGGCGGAAATTGCCACGCAGATGCAGGACGAGTACATCTCGTCGGAGCATTTGCTACTGGCGCTGGCAGCGGTCGAATCTCCGGCCAAACGAATCCTGAAATTGAATGCGGTCGACGAAGAACAGATCCGCAAGGCGCTCAAAGAGGTCCGCGGGTCGGCGCGCGTCACCGATCAGAATCCCGAAGACAAATACCAGGCGTTGCAAAAGTACGGAATCGACCTGGTGGAGCGGGCGCAAGCCGGAAAGCTGGACCCCGTGATCGGCCGCGACAATGAAATCCGCCGCGTGATCCAAGTCCTCTCGCGGCGGACCAAGAACAACCCGGTGCTGATCGGTTCGCCGGGGGTCGGCAAGACCGCAATCGCCGAGGGGCTCGCTCTGCGGATCGTGCAGAACGACGTCCCGCAATCGCTCTCCAATAAACGGGTGATCGCCTTGGATATGGGGGCCTTGATTGCCGGCACGAAGTACCGCGGGGAATTCGAAGACCGCCTCAAGGCGGTGCTGCGCGAAGTCGCGTCGGCGGAGGGGCAGATCGTGCTGTTCATCGACGAATTGCACACGGTCGTCGGTGCGGGTGCGGCCGAAGGGGGGAGCGACGCCGCAAACTTGCTGAAGCCGGCGCTGGCCCGTGGCGAATTGCATTGCATCGGGGCGACAACCCTGGACGAATACCGCAAGCACATCGAAAAAGACGCGGCGCTGGAGCGTCGCTTCCAACCGGTGTTCGTGGGCGAGCCGTCGGTGGAAGATACGATCTCGATCCTTCGCGGACTGAAGCAACGCTACGAAACGCACCACGGCGTGCAGATCAAGGACGCGGCGCTGGTCGCGGCGGCGGAGCTTTCCAACCGTTACATCACCGATCGCTTCTTGCCGGACAAGGCGATCGACCTGGTCGACGAGGCGGCCAGCAAGCTTGCGATGGAACTCGATAGCGTCCCGCACGAACTCGACGTGGTGCAGCGGCGGTTGACGCAGCTGGAACTGGCGGCTCGGCTGTTGGCCGACGAAAACGACCCGGACGCCCAAGAGCGGCTGAAGGAAGTGCACGAAGAGATGGCCAACCAGCGCAAGACGCTGGCGAGCCTCCGCGAACAGTGGGAGGCGGAGAAAATGAGCGTCGTCGACGTGCAGAAGACGCGGCAGTCACTGGCCGAAATCCAGCGCCAGTTCGAGCAGCTGGACAACGAGATCAAATCGAAGCAATCGTCCGGGATGCTGGTGGGGGAAGACGACTATCGGCGGCTCTACGAACTGGATGTGCAGCGGAAGCAGTTGAATCAGGCGATCGCCGCGGCGGAGGCTCGCGAAGCCACCGCCAAACCCGAGGGGGACCAAAAACGACTGCTCAGTGAACAAGTGACCGAAGATGAAATCGCCGAAGTCGTTTCGGCCTGGACCGGGATCCCGGTTAGCCGGATGCTGGAAACGGAGCGGGCCAAGCTACTGGTGATGGAAGAGCGGTTGCATCAACGGGTGATCGGCCAGGATGCCGCAGTGGCGGCAGTTTCCAACGCGATCCGCCGCAGCCGCAGTGGTCTGCAAGATCCCAACCGCCCGATCGGCTCGTTCCTGTTCCTGGGACCGACCGGCGTCGGGAAGACGGAATTGTGCAAAGCGCTGGCGGAGGTGCTGTTCGACGACGAGCATGCGATGGTGCGGATCGACATGAGCGAATTCCAAGAGCGGCATACGGTCAGTCGCTTGATCGGCGCGCCGCCGGGCTACGTCGGCTACGAAGAGGGTGGAAAATTGACCGAGGCGGTCCGCCGCCGCCCCTATAGCGTGGTGCTGTTGGACGAGATCGAAAAGGCCCACAACGACGTGTTCAATATTCTGTTGCAGGTCCTGGATGACGGTCGTTTGACCGACAACCACGGGCATACGGTGGACTTCACGAATACGATCATCGTGATGACCAGCAACCTGGGAAGTCAGCTGATCCAACAGATCGCCGAAGAAGGCGGGGCGGCGGAGGAAATGCAAGCGGCGATCGAGACGGCGCTACAGCAACGGTTTGCTCCGGAGCTGCTCAATCGGATCGATGAGAAGATTGTGTTCGAGCCGCTGAAGCGGAGCGAGATCCGCAAGATTGTCGATCTGCAGTTGCAGCATTTGGCCGAGCGTCTGGCGGTACAGAATATTCGCCTGACGGTGACGCCGGCAGCGCGGGATGCTTTGGGGGCGCAAGGCTACGATGTGCGCTATGGGGCTCGGCCGCTGAAGCGGTTGATTCAGCAGAAGCTGGAGAACCCGCTGGCAACGGAATTGCTCAAGGCGGATTTTGCTCAGCCGTCGGAGGTGACGATCGATTGCCTGGATGGGGAGTTTACCTTCGAACGGAATGTGGTGGCAAACGCGGAAGCATTGGGTCGCTGAGAGTAGGACAATTGAAGAGTAGAACAATTGAAGAGTAGAACAATTGTCACAATTGTTCTGCATTACGTTGGACGATGCGTCGCGCTCGTTCCCCGCGGCGTCCCTGTTCACCCCTGCTCGCCCCCCACTCACCCTGTCCCTCTCCCCCCGCGGCTTGCGAAGACGCAAGCCGCGGC
>JBGSLW010000062.1:0-45699 GCA_041740495.1 Pirellulaceae bacterium | reverse complement strand
CACGAATCCGGATACTGGGAACCATTCCAAGCCCAACGCCGAACTCGTGAATCCGCAGCGACTCATCCAAATCGAAGCCTACTCCGATCGTATACTCCTCTGAACTTGGCCTGCTAATCATGCGGAACGTCGGTTACACCCGATCTCCACGGCGACATTCCCCGCCAACGAGTGTCCCCCTACGGCAAACTCCGCGAGCGGAAACGCCTCTAGCAAACCCTGGACATACGCGTCGGCCATCGCGTCGATCGAGTAAGCTAGCGTTGAGTCGGCGTTGATTCCCTGAAGTTGAACCACAACCGCTCGAACTCCTGGCTCCAGATGCCGAGTCAGCTTTCGGTATGCAACGATCCCGGTACCGCCTCCTATAACAAACACGAAAGCTCGCGACTCGCCAATCGGGATTTCTGTGTCTGTAAGTACGACGAACCGTGTTCTAACTTCGTTGCCGCTTTGCTCCGATGAAACCACGATCAATTTTTGAGCCTGTCATTGCAGCAATGTACGCAGAAGTTCGCGATCGTGATTGGCTGCCATAGATTATTCCATACCTAAGCCGACGGCCTCGTGAGGTTGATGGGGTATGCCGGTTTCAGTACTGGATGTTATGTGAGAATGGGTTGGGCGTAGAAGACTCCCTGGAGGGCCTCCCAGAGAATGTCATTGACCAGCATCAGATCATTCCCGTCCGACTTCGCACGTCGACTCGCTTCCTCCGGCGTCCGCAGGCATGTGGCCGCCTCGGACTCCATACCGCCGGTTAGATGCCGCCTGTGAATCATCTTCCCATCCCTCACTTCAAAGAGCGGCACCACGTGACTCACCGGTATTCCAGCCGCCGACAACTTGACTGTTTGCCAGAGCTTCAGCCAAATTGTCCAACCATGTCGTTTCCTGCCGCACGTCGTCATGTCGGGACATCTTGCCTTCCCAGGCATTAAAGACTCTCATTAAGTCTCGACCAGCTTAGGGGAACGCCCCGCTATCCCCCGTTTCGGGGAAAGCGCTGGGCGAGGGTGCAGGCAGTTTTGAGATAGGCTCTTGGCCGTTTGCTTAGGCACCGCGCAAATTAAATTAATGCGAAACGAGAAAATCATGCTCAGACAACTCGCGTCCAAACTGGTTGGCAGCCTTTCCAAACGGCAACGACGATTCCTTCTCGGCGAGCTTATTAAGTCGGACCGGACAAATTTTAATCATGCGCGAACATTGTGCAGCCATGAACCGGTTTCGTTGTATCTTCCTCGCTTTACGAAAGAGCAAATCGAGACGCAAATGAAGCGCGCTAAACAGCGCTTTGCGGAGAGCGGGACGTATTACTTGTTGACTGACTTTTCACTTAACGACTTGCCGATCAACCCCTGCGACCATGGATTCCAGTTGTTATCCAACGCGGCAACGTCCACAGGGCAGACGAACGTTTTTCTATGCATATTTGAAGACGACGATACACTGCTGGACCACCTCCAAACGATACGACGCTTGCCCAATGCTTACTACTACATGCCGAGGCTTTACATGCCGGCTCAGCCATATTACACGACGAACAGGATTGCAAAATCCGTGTTGAAATCGACCCACCAGGCTGCCGATGACAATGAAACCTATGATTTGGCCGATTATACGAATATCCTGCAGGCGCTCGAAATCACGAGAAACATCCCTGGTGTTTATGTTGAAATCGGCGTCTACAAGGGGTTGTCTGCGTTCCTGGCGTTGTCTTATATGAAACAGGCCGGGATCTCGAAGGAATCGTATTTCCTCGATTTGTTCGAGGGATTTACCTACAAGGAAGCCCAGGAGTCCAGCGACGCCTCATGGTACGGCCGGTTTGGGAATACCAGCGAGGACAAGGTCAAAGCGAAACTCAAAGGCTTCGAACGGCACCACGTCGAAAAGACCAATATCATTACCGACGGCTTGCCGGCCAATATCGATGCCATTTCATGTGCGAACATCGATGTCGACATGTACGAAGCCGTCCAGGCAGCCATGCACAAATGTGCACCACTGGTCTCGCCCGGTGGGATTATGATCATCGAAGATCAAGGCCATATGCCCTATATAGCCGGTGCGGCTTTAGCGGTCAGCGAATTCCTGGACGAAAACAAAGGGTTTCTGCCGATTCACCTGGAAAGTGGCCAGGTATTTCTAATAAAACAATTAGGCGGATCGTGAGTTTGTTTGGTCCATCCGGGTTTAGCGTGGGTGTAAATCGAGGCCGCCGCAGTAGAAGTAGATGGCTGTCTTGTAGTTTTCTCGGTTGCGGAACCCGCCGACACGCCGTTTGATGGATTGAACTTTGCTGTTGATTCCTTCAGCAACGGCATTGGTGATTTCGTGTTTGCAGTAGCTGACGACATGGTCGATTCGCTCGCGGATCGTTCGAGCTACCTTTTTCAACGGAGCGAGGTTTGTGTGAATGACCCGACGATACCACTGAGTGAACCAGTCTTTGGCGGAGGCAACGGTCGAGTGGTCCCATAGTTCACGGAGCATTTCCTTGTACGCCCAGGCCTTGCCGGTGTTCAACTGCCGGTGGTAGGCCGCATCGAATCGCTCTTTCTGCTGGTCAGTGAGGTTGTCTTGGCTGGTGAGCCAAAGGAACCGTGTTCCCTTCAGACGATCATCCCCTTCCCTTAAAAGGATCTTGTTTTCGATCCTGCGAACTCGGTCAACCGCTTCGGTCACGAGCTTCATCACATGAAAACGGTCGTGCACGATCTTCTCTTCGGCCAACGGGATGCACTGTTTGGCGCTTTTGACATACGCCGCACTCATGTCCATCGCGATCGCTTGGACGGAGGATCGCTGCTGCTCAGAAAGCTGGGAAAAACAGGCGTTTCCCGCTTGAGTGTCGCTTCCTTCGGCAATTGCTTCGACGGTTCCCCGGTCCAGGTCGTAAAGCAAGGTGAAGTAACTTTGACCGTACTTGTTTACCGGGTGAAAACTGATCTGGACACGCGATGCGGATTTGGGGCAAGTTGTTGTGCATGTCGAACACGGCACAACAACCCGATTGTCCTCGCTGCCGCGTGTTGGAGCAACGCGTGGCAGAACTCGAAGCCCAAGTTGCGCATCTGACGAAATTGTTGGAAGCGGTGCAACGTGCTGGCAAACGTCAGGCCGCTCCGTTTCGCAAACGGAAGAACCCGAATCCCAAGAAACCGGGACGCAAACCGGGCAACGATTATGGCCAGCAGGCGTTTCGAGCGGCGCCGGCCCCTGAACAGATCACCGAGACGCTCGAAGCCCCGTTGCCTGCGGAATGTCCGGAATGCCAATCGACCCGATTGACCGAGACGCACGTCGACTTGCAATTCCAAGTCGAGATACCCGTGGAACCGATCTATCGGCAATTCAACGTCCACGTGGGGTGCTGCCGAGATTGTGGGATTCGGATCCAAGGCCGACATGAGCTGCAAACCTCCGACGCGCTGGGCGCCGCCCGATCCCAGATGGGGCCGCGGCTGCACGCATTCATGGCGATCCTCAACAAGACGTTCGGCCTCTCCCACGGTAAGATCCAATCGCTGCTGCAGGATTTTTTCCAGATCCGTTTGGCGCGAAGTCAGTCTTGTCGCAGCATGCTGCGGACCGCCCGGCGAATGGGACATGCCCGGCATTCGATCGTTCGCAGCATTCGAGGTAGTCCACAGGTGGTGCCCGATGAGACGGGCTGGCGAGTCGGGGGAAAAAGCGCTTGGATGCACGTGTTTGTCGGAACCCAAGCGACCTGTTACGTGATCGATTCCCGACGCGACGATGGGCCGGGAAAACAGATCCTGGGCGAGAACTACTCGGGCATCCTGGTCCATGATGGCTGGAGCGTCTACGACAAATTCAGTTCGTGTGGACATCAAACGTGCTTGGCGCATTTGATCCGTCGCTGTCGTGAAATGATCGAGAGCATGGCACCGACCGCTTCCCGCGCGTCACTGGTGTTGCCACGTGGAGTCCTCAAGTTGCTAACAGACGCGCTGGCGCTGCGTGACCGAAAAGCGGAGTTGACACGCGTTGGTTACTTACGGAAATTCGACCAATTATTGGTTCGTCTGATGATCTTGGTCCGTCGACGATATCGTCATGCGGCATCGGAACGACTTGCGAAACATCTGTTCAAGCACCGCGATCAGTTATTCACGTTTCTATTGGAGGAGGGAGTCGACGCCACGAATTGGCGTGCCGAACAAGCAATCCGTCCCGCGGTCGTCAATCGCAAAGTTTGGGGAGGAAACCGCACTTGGGTAGGTGCCGATGCTCAAAGTACTCTAATGAGCATTCTGGCAACCGCTGCACAACGCGGACTGTCTGCCGTCGATTACTTCATCGCGAGCCTGAACTCGCCCAAACCGCTACCCCTATTGACCCGACCAGGACGGTAAACAAGTACCTTTGACCCTTAGCAAACGACTTCTCGTCAATCCCAATGTGCGGCAGCGGAAGTTCCTCCTTGCGGAGTTTTCCGCGAGCAACTGCGCGCACGATGATATTCCACGTTGCGTCCCACCCAGTCCGCAAGATTTCCATAGCGCCCTGAACGGTTTGTGTCGCCTTGAGAAGGTTAATGGCAAACGACTCGAACAGCAACGTAAAACGACTACTGCCTTCTGCCCAGGGAGCCAAAATCTGCCGCACCCCATGATCCGGACATTCAACTCTGGGGAGCGCCGCTTCAACGATGGTCTTAAACTGACAACTATCCAAGTGCCGCCATCGCCTCGACTTGGAATGATCGTAACACGCAAGTTCCCGTTGGCACTCAGGGCAGCAGAATCGCGTCCCAGGAAGGTGAGAGACCTCCACAATAATCTCCTCTTCCTCGACCATCATCCGAACATTCACTACCGACCACGGAGCCTTCAGGCCCAAAATCTGTTGATACAGTTCGCTGTCTTGCATCGGAGACCTCCTTTACGGAGAAATCCCCCAAACCCACGCAATAGCCGGAAGGACCCTCCATTACCTATCCGGGAGTGCCTCCGCTCCCCGAAGCCCCGCAACATTTACCGCCGCGTCGTAAACGGCTGGAGCACTTTGCGGATAAGATCGGCAGGCCGCCAAATAGCTCGCATATGACGGATCCAACGATTGGATATTGCAAGTGTTACGTTATCCAATTCAACTGCGTGTGCGCCAAATCCTGCCTTGAATCGGGACAAACCGTCATTCTCAGCGTTTACGCCGCCCAAGGAAAAACGCTGTATTCCGCGGCTTCGCAGATAACTGCAAACGTGGTCAACCAATGCATGCGACGCTCCTAATTCCATCCCTAGCGGGCTTGATCCCGCCGAATGGTAGTACGCGCCGTTCTGTCCGATAAAGATAGCCAGCGACGATACGACTTCTTCACCAACCCGAGCTTGAAACAAACGCGCCAATCCAGTGCGGATCAAACGTTCCAGTAGATCTTGCGATCGCCCCAATTTCATCGATTCGCCGCGCCGAACTCGGCGATTTGTCGATTGCATCTGTAGTTCATAATGCAACTGAAGCCCCTGAGCAGTCACACTCGAATTGAATCGTACCTCGGCTTTGGCCGCTTTTCGTATGTTTCGTCGGTGGTTGCTTCCATACGACGGGCCGTCTCCCTCCGGCAATAGATTCAACGCATACTCGCACCGCCGCACTCGCGAAATTTCCGCCGGCAAACGAGGGATATTCGCGTGCGCCGCGGCGAAAGATTTGAGCTCAAGTTCGTCCACCCCCGCTTCGCGCAGCGTCTGACATACAGCCGCCAAGAAGTCTGCAGGAATTTCGGCGCGGTCGAACGATGGAAAGGTAAGGCGCCGCAGCCCCTTCCGCAGCGCCAGAAATGCGGGCGCGATCCACTGAATTTGATCTTCGCTGATCTCAGAAACGACCCAGACCGAATCAGCGCTCGGCCGAGTCCCTTCCACATACGCTCGGCTGAAAAAGGGGTTAGCAGGACGACTCGCCTGCACCCGCTCCAAATCGGCCGCCGTCGGCAACTTCGTCACGGCGATTCCGGCCCGGTTCATGGTTACGCCACCTGAAGTTCCAACAATTGTGCATCGACCATGAACTTTGTCGCCCAATTCGGACACGAATAACTGCAGTATCCGCCGGAAAGTGGGTACGAACCGCGAATCCCGCCTCGAACGTTGTTGTCGCTGTCGGTCAGGATAGTACACCGCACGAAGCGGTTTACGCGTCGCGCCGTATGCAAGTAGAGAGCATTTCCGGTCAATTGGTACAACCAAAACCAACAACAAGCCATTTGGAGCGAACCGGTCAAACAAGCCCATTCCACGGTCCCTCGCCACTGCCGATTCAATCGTCCAGGCAGAAACCCGTCCTGCCGCACACACTCGGTCATCGCCAGCGCACTTCGTTCACTAGCCGCCAGAATTTCCGGGGCTCGGGAGTAACGGTGAGCCTCCAGCATTCCCCGAATGGCATAACCCAGGGTGTGGGTTAAAGGTTGAGTGATATCGGTCAAGCAGCAATGGTCGATCCACCCGTTTGGCAATTGCAAAGTCAACACGTGCCTGATATTCCGCATTCCTGCCGCACCAGCCGTCTGCAGCCCGAGGACTCGCGCTGCTTCGAAAAGTCCCCAGGCAGTATGCGCGTCGTAGGCTTTCGGACCGAGCTTTGCAAACGGACTTTGGAATCGCGACCACTGCCCATCTGTATCCTGGATGGATACTAGCCAGTCGACGGCTCGTTCCGCCGCGTTCACATAGGGCGCACCCCATTTTTGGGCCCCGGCCGAAAGGCCGATCAATATTTGTCCGGTGTTGAAGACAACCGGTGCCTTGCTCGTGGTTCCCGCCACACCTCCCTGAAAGCCCCCGTCTGGATATTGAATCGACAACAGCCAATCGAGCATCTGTTTCGCGCGCGATTCATAGTCAGTACGCGACGTCTTTTCGCAAAACGCCAAGATGGTCGGAATGATATACCCAGTCGTTTCCGGATATGAGGAGGCCCAACCATGCAAATAGCTATAGTCTCGAGCAACTCCACCGTCACGCGAGGCGGAACGATCCTGGGCGGTGGCGAGCCACTGCATCCCTAATTCGGCGGCGACCTGAGGCCCTGGATCAGCCTGCATCTGCCCATTTAATTCGGCGCGAAGCAACTTTCGGCCTGCTTTGTTTAGTTTCCAATAATTCAAAATGGGACGTAACCGACGTCTCAAGCTCAAGCCCACAATAATTCTCCCGAAGGCGATGCCGCGCGAATATTCTCAACTAGAAACTACGCCGCAAGCTATCGCGCATTCCAAGTAGCTTTGCCTGGCGATGAATTCAAGTAGCTCTTAACGGTCCCTAGCGGTGACACTCGCATCGGAGTCGGCGCATTGCCGAATCCTGTCGAGGCTTCTTGCTGGCAACCTCGGATTCCGTAAGGTGCTGTAAGACAATAAAGTACCGAATTTACCTATTAGTCCGGTAGGATTGTATAGTTCCATTCGCCATGAAACGTGTGTCGTTGGATGTTGACGTCGAGCAACTGTTGGTCTGAAACTTTTCGCGACTTTTGATACATGCGCTCGTCTAGCCCTTAATCAAGCGTTCGCTTTGGTGTTTCGGCGGCCGATTTCCCGCGGTCGACGATTGCACAGTCCGACCGTTGCGGGTGGGCCGCCGGCGACGTTCAGGTTTTGATTTGCTCATGTGGTGTTCTTTCTTGGGTTAGTCGTCGCGGTGGCACCAATGCATCCGGACATTGGCTTCGTGGAGCGATGGCTAAGTTCTGAGCGGGTATAGGACATGGTGGTAGAGCGAGAATAGAGCATCGACCGAAGGGCGATAGGTGAGCACGCGAAAAAGCACTTGCCGCGCGGTGCGAATCACTTGCGCCGGGATCAGCATGATCGAGTTTAGATAGGTGGCGAACTCCATGCGGATGACTTGATGGCGGAGCTGGTGCAATTTGCTTCGGTGGATCGGGTTTCCTTTGACGCGAACCAGCAATCCGCTCCATTGCTTTAGCGTCCACGCCAGCGAAGCGAAAACCATGTAGGCCCAGTTACTCTGAAGGTTGTCTAGCGGGGCCGCCAGACAATGGCAGGCGATCAATTGGCTGATCGTGTTCTCTTGGTCGCACCGCTTGTTGGCCGAGGCGATCAGCTCGCGCGCCGATTTGGCCGGCCGATCGATGTTGGTGATGTAAAAAAAATACCGCACTTGGTCATCTTCAAACAGACGTTGCTGTCCCCGGCTGCACGCGATCTCTTTGCGAACGACGATCATCCGGTACGATCGTTCACAGGCCACGGGGCGATAGTCGAACTCGGTGTAGCTTTCGTTTTCCAAAACCAAGTTCTTTTATCCCTTCTCGACGACGATTCGCGCTTTGGTATTGGCGCGCCGTGCACGGCAGGTGGCTTTTGCCGGCAACGACCGGTCGAGCCTTTTCCACTCGGTTTTAGGGATGTTTTCAGCGATCGCTACCAAGTTGGGTGCTGCGTCGTAGCCGAAGATGAACTCGACTCCCTCCTCGTGCCAGCGATCCAGATACTCGGTTTGGGAAAAGTCCGTGTCGCCGCGTAAGGTGATCTTGCGAAAGCCCGCCTTGCGGCAATCGCGGATCGCCAAGTCGAAAAAGAATGCCGCGTTTTCGTGACTGGGACGATTGCCGCTACGATTACTCAGGTACAAGACCTCCTGGGTCTCTGCCAGCGTGACCACCAACGGATGGTAACCCCATCGACGCTCGTGGCTGATGCCAATGCCATCCTTCTTCTCGCCGCTGGTTTCGACCATGTGGCCGTCGGCTTCAATCGTGGCGTGATCGAAAAACGAATCAGGTTGTTGCTTCCAGACCGTTTGGCGTGCCCGGTTGATGGCCGCCATGGTCTGCAAGATATCTCCCTCGCCGAATCGACGGCAGAAATCTCCCGCAGTGGTCGGGTCGGGGATCCGACTGACTCCGAGAGCTTCGAGGTACGCTTCGTCATTGCGTCGGAGCTCCAAATGGTCCAGACATGTGCCACCCGACAGCAGATTGAACGCAATACTGAGAATGTGATCGGCCTCGTCGTACGGCGAATGGACTTTGAAAATGGGGACCAGTTCCTGAATGTGCCGGCGGAGTTCCACCTGCTTAACCACCTGAGTGATCATTCCCAGGCCGCCACAGGTGACAGCCTGCTGTTTCTCAGAGAGTTCGTACTTCACGCCACGGCAACGAATTCGAGCGTTATTGAAACCTCGGCGTTTATCGATTCGTTTCTGGAGTCGTCGCTTGCGTCGTGCCAGTTGTTGTCGTAGTTTGGTGTTCACTCGAAATCCATTCTTGTGCGATGGGTGTTTTGCTGCTGTACAAACAACAAAACCCCAAAAACACGGAGTGGTTTCGAGCTTTTTCAAATCCCGCTCAATCGCCTCATGCTTGATTAAGGTCTAGCCAGGCGTGGACCTCCAGTCCCTCTTTTGTCTTGGTATTTCCAATTAGATTCACAACGATCTCGAGTGATTCGAGTGGGACGCCTTGCCAGTTGCGCGTGATGTGACAGAACAGTCGATGCTCAATTTTGTTCCACTTGCTTGTTCCGGGCGGGAAATGGCAGAGCTCGATCTTGAGCCCCGTTTGATTCGCGAACTGTTGCAATTCCCAGCGCCACAACCGTGTTCGAGGACTATTGCTGCCGCCACTGTCTGTCGTGATCAGAAGTCGTTTCGCGGACGGAAATCTTTTACGGCCCAACTTCGTCCACCACCGGCGAATTGCCGCCACGGCGAACTCAGCTGTGTCATGACTTACTCCAACGGAAACACCGGCTTCGTTGTTCGCGAAATCGTAGACTCCGTACGGTATCGCCTTGCCAAGTTCTTTATCCGGAAAGTCGTGTGTTGTGACGCGGACTGGATCGCTCTTTCGACGGTAGGTTTTCCCTGGGTTCTTCATGTTTCCCAGGGGTTCCTTTTTCTTTGTGTCGACCGAAATGGCCGGCTGGCCGGACCGCTGGCAAGCGCGGACTCGTCCGTTGATGTGCTCAAACTGGGCATTGCGATCTGGATGTTGTATACCTTCAATCATCTTGCGATTGGCTTGCAAGCTATAACCCGACGCTCGAAGCAATTCGGCAACCTTGGTGTGACTCACGGTGATCCCCTGTCGATTCATTTCATCCGCAATCGATCGCGTACTCTTGCAGGTCCAACGCAAGGGCAACCTCGGATCACCACGGGTCGAGGAATCCACAATTCTTTCCAAAAGTCGGAGAATATCGGGATTGTCGACTTCGATCGCCCGCCTGCCGCCTCCCTCCTTTCGCTGACGAGTTGCGGGAGTTGGATAAGGATCTTCAAGCTCGCGTATTCCCGTGCGAACTGTCCGGTCCGACAGCCCGGTCGCTTCCGCGACCGCCGATCCGCCGCCCCATCCAAGAGAACGAGCTTCGGCGCCCGCCCAACGACGCCGACCTCGCTCATCCAGATCGCTGTGGACGGCGAGATACTTCCGTCGAATCCATTCAACTACCGATGCATCAGGCATTCCCGTAGAATGCCACAAATCCCACTTTTTGAAAACGCCAATTCGGTAGATTATTTATTTACAATTCCTAAGGTTGCAAACGGATTCGCGACTCAATGCTGCTAAAATCGCGAGGCCAGAATTTCCACAATGCGTTGACCCGCAAAGCCATCCCACTTTTCAGGAACCTTGGAAGCGCGAGGACGAGAGGTCAAAATCGTTTGGACGGCGCCCAGCAGCTTCGCTGGATCGGTGCCGACCAGGATGCTGGTACCTTGTTCCAAGGTGATCGGGCGCTCTGTGTTCTCCCGCAGTGTGAGGCAGGGGACACCCAGCACGGTGGACTCCTCTTGGATTCCCCCGGAATCGGTCACGATCAGACGCGAGTGATCCATGAGATAGAGAAACTCCAAATATCCCGCCGGCGGGATCAGGATGCAGCGAGGCTCTGCCTGCAATCGCGTTAACAGTCCGGCCGCATCCAGTTTCCCCAGGGTCCGCGGATGAACTGGAAAAACCAAGGGAATCTCGCGGGATATTTCCAGCAATACGTCGACCAGTCGTCGCAAGTTGTCCAGGTCGTCGACATTGGACGGACGGTGCAATGTCAGGGTAACATACTGTTTACTGCGAAGTTGTTGCTCGTCGCAGAATGCCGGGCGTTGGGCGCGCGGACGGCAGCGCAAAAGCGTGTCGACCATTACATTGCCCACGAAATGCAGCCGGTCTGCCGGGACACCCTCGCGGCGCAGATGGTCTAAGCCACTGGGTTCGGAAACTAGCAACAAGTCGGAAATTGCATCGGTGACGACTCGGTTAATTTCTTCCGGCATCCGGCGGTCGAAGCTCCGCAATCCCGCTTCGACGTGAGCGACGCGCACACCTAGCTTGGCCGCCACCAGTGCACAGGCCATGGTGGAATTGACATCGCCGACCACCACCAGCCAGTCTGGCCCCTGTTCCAAGAGCACCGGCTCGAACCGCCGCATGATCTCGGCGGTTTGCAACGCGTGCGACCCAGAACCAACGTTCAAGTGGTAATCCGGTTGCGGCAATCCCAACTGACTAAAGAAGACATCGCTCATATTCGCATCATAGTGCTGGCCGGTATGCACCAGACTGAACGTCAGGGGAGCTTGGCATTCCTGGGCGGCGGCATAGATCGCTGCGACCTTCATGAAATTTGGTCGAGCGCCGCAAACCAGCATTATTTTCATGGATACCTAGTGTTCTTCTTTGGTGCTGAAAAGCAGGCTATTGAACAGGGTGGTCTGCCCTGGCGCACCGGCCAGACGCACGATCGCGAGGTTTGCGCACTCGCTCGAAAATCTGGGCGAGTTGTGCAGTCAGATTTCGGCCGTTAAAAGCCTGCAAGGCGGCATCGAAATCGGGTCGCCAATTCCGGGAGCGGAGTTCGTACAACTCATCCAACCCGCGAACAATGTCCCCCGAATCCTTGGGGTCCGCAATCACCCCCAGGCGATAACGGCGAATAATGTCCGCGGTCTCTCCTTCGCTGGTCAGGGCCAAAATTGGCTTTCGAAACATCAGGAATTCGTACAGTTTGCCGGGCACCTGAAGAGGTGTGTCGGGTTGCAGCAGCAGCAGGAAATCGGCTTCGGTCATATGCCGTAGAGTAACCTCATGGGGCTGCTGGCCCAGATCGCAAAAATTCTCCTCCAGTTGCAGTTCGCGGATGTAGCCCTGGACATCGAAATCCTGGCGGAAGACTCCAATTTGCTGGAATAGCAATTCCGTACCAGACGCTTTCAACTGATTGATCGCTTGCAGCAAGGGCCGCACGTCGCGCCGACCGTACAAGGCACCGGGATGGGTTAAGATTCGTTGGCGACGGGTTTGGCCGGCCTCGGGCTGCACCGCACAATTCGCCAAGAGGTCTGGATCGTATCCGTTGGGGACGTAAAAGAATCGTTCCGCACCTAACTCGCTGTAATGCTGCTTGAATTCGACGAGGCTGCGCTGGGTGTTCAGGAGGACGGCAGCAGCACCCCGCACGCATTTCTGCTCCAGCATGTTGTCGACACCGTTCAACGTCGCCGCCTGGGAATCCCGCCAGGGATTCCGTGCCCAGGGGTCGCGAAAATCGAGAACCACTGGCAATCGACAAAGCTTGCCCAGAACCAGCGCCAATACATGACTGCTGTGCGGGGGCGCGGTGCTGAAGATGACCTGGGGTCGAGTTCGCCGAATCAGGCGAAGCGCGGTCGGGATCGCGGGGAGCGCCCACCAAATTTTCGGATCGGGAGTTTCAAAAAACAACTGCGCGAGTTTGCGACGGACTGTCGGTTTGCGACGCCGCGACTTTGCGCTTCGATCTTGTCGCTGGGGACCATGGCTGGGAGCCGCTGTTCCGGTACCCGCGGTCGTTGGCACTCGGCGCCGCAAGCCAAACCGCGTCTCCAACGGGCGCCAATTGGCCGTGGCCGAGACGAGCGCCGCAGACTGCATCTGCTGTTCAAGCCCGTTGTCAGTGGCCACCTGCGAACGATCGACTTTTGCCGTTAGAACGACCGGCTCCCACCCGTGTTCCCCCAAAAACTTCACGAATCGAATGGTCCGCAGTACACCGGCAGAAACCGCTGGTGGAAACGGATACGATAAGATCAAAACACGATTTGGCATTCTTTGCGGTTGCGACGATAACGACCTACGCCGAGCAACTTGTCAATGCGTCTAAGTCTCCGTCGCACCAGGCTGCGCGTTGCAATTTGGTTGCCGACGCATAAGACATTTCGTAAAAGCATATTTGCCGGAGGTTTCCCGTTCAATTTCATCGACGATTTCAAACGCAACCCTGGCATTCGCGCCGAAAAGGCGAGCAATTTCCCGGCGTTGGTGGGCCATAACGTCCGCGCTCGGCAGAGGCTTTTTGGAAAGCCGAATCGTAAAATCCTCGAGGGAATGTTGTACGATCTGAACCTGACCGATTTCTCCCGGCGCATTCAGCACCAGCGCCAGATGCAACGTGCCCGTACCCAACCGCTGTCCTCCGGCTGCAATCAATGTGTCGGCGATCCGTCCGTGAACCGCCCCCAGCAAGGGGAGCGACCGACCGCAAGCGCAGGTACCCAATTCGGGCAGGGCGAAATCACCCAACTGATAACGGATCAGGGGCATCGAAAAATTGTGCAGATCCGTGACCACGATGTCGTGCAAGCTCCCATCCGTGCTGCCATCTATGGTTCCATTCGGAACCAGTTCCACATAATTTGAGTCGGAAAAAACGTGCATCCGCCCGAACTCGCGGCAGGGCTGGGCGATGGGGCCAACCTCCCGACAACTATACAAATCCATTATCGGGCAGCCGAAGGCTCGTTCCATGTGCTGGCGATACCCGGCTTGTAACGGCTCTCCTGTCGAGATCACGCCGCGCAAAAAACTTAGCGTTTCTCCTTGGTTCAATACGGCACGTGCAACCGCGGACAGGGGGCTGGCAAATCCGCGCAGGATGGTCGGCCGCCAGCGTTTCAGCGTGACAACATAATCATCCAAAGTCGCTTCGGTCCATTTCCCTGAGGCAAATACGAGTTGCCGCCGATAGAGCTCATTCTTCAGTCGCCCGCGCCATGTGTCGTACCCCACATAGTCCGAGGTTACTGGCCAGACGAATCCGGTGCGGTCCCCGAAATCCCAGCCCGCCCAGCGTTCGCAGCGGAACAGGGCTGCGGCCTTGACGCTGACTGATTGCCGATCGCGGAAAAACGTCATTTTGGGCCCCGTTGTTCCGCCGGTCGCCGACGGTATCAGACTGGCCTTCGACGCATTGGGCGAGACGAGCGCATCGATGTTTTCGCGAATCAACTGTTTGGTGAGCAACGGTATTTGTTGCAGTTGCTTAAGTTCGACAAACTCATCGGGCCGAAACCGGATTCGCTCAAACAATCGCGAGTAATAGGGGATCTCGGCGTTCGCGTGGATTAACAATTTCCTCAGTTGCTCGACCTGGTAGGCTTGAAGTTGCCATTGTGACCAGTATTGCGATCCCTCTAGTCGCTGCAACCAATTGAAGGAACCAGAGGGGGCAAACCAGCGAAACGTGCCGTACTTAACCAACGACTTGAGCACGTGAATCTCCTCCCCCATACGTTGTCAGACCCCAGCCTCGCGCAGTGTCCGCCACCAACACAGACCGTTTGCCGACTGTTCCGATCGATTCGGCAATTGCCGACATTACGAATACCGGGATACCGGTAAGCACGAACGAACGGAACCTCGCCGGACTTTTTGACCAACTCATGTTGCGATGTCTCTGGTGGGCCAGAGCCGTCGTTGGATCAGTCTAAGTCTTATTCTCTCGGCCCAGGACTGCGGCTTTCCGCACCAGCGTTTCCTGACATCCGCCTTCCGAGACTCCTCTTGCCAGGCTTCGGCCGTAGGACAAGAAAGCAAACGCGCTGTAAGGTCACTCCAGTCCCTGTGTCGATCCGCAGTATCTTCCACGCGCAAACACAAGTCACCCCCCAAACGAGCCGGCACAAACTTGATCCCCGGCGGGGCAGCCGAGGACAATGTGACCTCGACCCAGCCCGTAGCGCAGGACATTGGGTGTAGTCGGTTTGGCGCGACAAAATGCTCACCACGCGAATTGACACCACGCCACAGAAGCGGCGAGAACGCGAAGTTTCCGAGACTGTATAGGACGGCTGTTCGGCCGATGACCTCCGCACCCTGGAGGACATGCGGATGGTGTCCAATGATCAAGTCGACGCCGGCGTTGGTAAGTTCGATGGCCGTCTGCCGCTGGGCGGGCGCGGGGAACCGCGTAAATTCCACGCCCCAATGCAGATGCACCACCAAAAAATCGATGTGCGGACGCAGCGCGCTAATTGCCTCGCGGGCTGCGGCCGGATCCCAGCGGGCAACTCCCGGATTGAGCGCGTCGGCGTACAACGGACTATGTTGAATCACGTCACACCAAGCCAGAAAGCCAACTCGTTGGTCACCACACGTCACAACCACCGGTCGCGCGGATTCTAAGGAATTCCGACCGGCACCGACATAGCGAATCTTTGCGGCAGCCAAGCGCTCGCAGGTTTCTACCACACCCGAGCCTCCGAAGTCCATGAGATGGTTGTTGGCAAGAGACACCACATCCAGCTTCGCGGCCGCCAAGACCTGCGGGGTTTGCGGGGCACCGCGCAGCACCAGTTTCGAGGCGCGAGCGCGCGGCGCCTTGGTCAGCGCGCACTCCAGATTACCAGTGCGGAGGTCCGCCGACTCCCAGCGCAACGCAACCTCCCGCAACGGAGAGCGTGCCAAGCTCCGCGCCAATTGCCGGTGATAACGCCCAACCAGCGCCAAATCTCCAACGCATACGATTTTGAGGTCGCGATGCGTCATCGCTCGTTTCCGTCCAGGGCCCAATTCTCCTCATGTCCGCGAGCCGTGACTTGCGTTGCGTGGGCGTTCTGGGCTACGATCGCACTGGTAGCACCCAAAAACGCGGCAAACCAGATCCAGTTGAATCGATAAAGCGAGTGCCCGGCGAAACCAGTCAACAGCAACAAAATGATTCCGATTTCCAAGGCCCTGGATACATCGAACAGGAAATCGCGAGGCGTTCCCAATTGCTTATAGGTTCGTCGAATCGCCAGGAAGTTCCAGCCAAAGGCGGCCAACAGCCAGGCGAAGGCCACCAGACCGACCGTCCCGAGTTCTGCAGGGATCTGTCCGTACAAATTATGCGATTCGATAACCCAATTAGTGGCGGGGATCCACCCACCCGGGCCGCACCCCGTCAGAGGAAAACGCTTAAATACACGCCAACCTTCGTAAAATCCTTCGGTGCGCGCCTCCGCGCTGGTATTTCCCCCAATTTCGCCAGATTCATAAACTGAAGAATCTACCGTACTTAAGAAACGCAGACGGATTTTCTCCGGCGCCATTTTCCAGAAGCCGATCGCAACCACGAGCGCGATCAAAGTAATTCGAATCTTATATTTGCTGCGGAGAATCCCCAGTAATCCGAAAACGGCTAAGGCGAGGAATGAGGTCCTGGAACCGGTTTTCATTACGGAAAAAAGAATCAAACCTAACGCAGACACTCCGGCGAAACGCATCCACGCCGTATGACCATGGCGAATAGTCAGGACAAAAAATGGCGCACACAGTGCGATCGTGCCGGCGTAAGTATTAGGCTGCCCAAACGTCTCGTTGACACCGCGCATCCGCGGGATGCCCATACTGTACATATGGCGACCGTTCAGGAATTCCCAAGTCGAATGCACCATCAATAATCCCACTGCAGCGCAAAATCCCGACACGAGCACCTCCAGGTCCCGTTCCGTTTTGACATGGCAAAGCACCAGGAAATAGAAGACCAAGATCTTGAACCAGTCTGAGACAGTAGTTGTGGCATCGGCTGTTTCGCGCCAAGGACTGACCAGCCATGAGATTGTGATTGCCGCAGCCAAGGCCAAGATCGCCGGCGTCACGCTTGTGCGAGCCATGCGAGGGCCGGACCACAGCGTGGCTCCTATTGCCACCAACATGTAGACCCGTTCGACGCGAATGGTCGCCAGAATTGGCCAGATCTCGAACGGTCGCCAAATGAACAAAAACATGTACCCGATCAACATCCAGATCATGGCAGTGCCGGCCTCATGCCTGCCGGTTCGGTCGCTTGCAAGCGAGAATTCTCGGCCGTTCCTGTCGGGGCAAAACCGGGCTGCACGCGGCGCACCGGCAGCTCTTGGCCGACCGCGTATTGGTCCAGGCCAAACGCAGCCAGCAACTCAAAAACGCGCTGCTCCTCAGCCAGAGAAACCCGCTCGCGCCATTTGCTCAACAAGTAGTTCCCCTCGGGCCGGGCTTGTCCCAGAAACTCGCGGGTCTTGTCGTCGGACTGCCCCACCGAGCGGGAAGGGCGGTGCACGCGCTTCAGCATTGTTTCAGGCTGGGGGAGTTGCAACGCCCGCGCCAAATCCGCCACCACTGCGGCGGGTTGGGCGACCAGGTCCTCGTAATGCAAGCAGTACCAAGCGGAGCGATCCAGAAACTTGAGTGGTGGGACGTTCTGCAACGCCCAGTCCAGGACTTTTTTCTCCAGTTCGTCCCCCCCCTTGAACACCTCCCGTCCCAGTTGCAATTGGGACTTAGTCAAAAATTGGGCACAATACTCTGCGTTGGATAAAAACAAGGGCAAACGCGGTACGGTCTTCCGCGATAGGTTGGTTGCGATCGGATGCCGCAGCAGCAGAATCATCCGGGCGTCAAAGCGTTGCTGAAACCAACTCATCAGATCGTGGCAACGCAGAATCTTGAAGACAACACGCCAGGTAAGTGGCCGATAATACCCACTCAGCAAGCGCGGGCCTCCTATCTGGCATGTGCCTCGCAGCAGTTGCTCAAAGTACTTTTCGATCGTTGGCACTCGCTGCGGATGCGGCAGCAAAAACTCCCAAGTAGGTGGCAGGGGCGAACCGGGCTCGCGGTGCTGATCTGGGTTCAACGGCTCATCGACGAAGCGTGTTCCCGACTGTGATGCCAGCAATTCCATGAGCCAAGTGGAGCCACTTCGCGCGTTGGAAAACAAGAAAATCGGCCGTTCGCGCGCGGGCAGATGCAGCGTCAAAAACCGGCGCAGCCAGCTTTTGAGTTGGTGAATCATGGCTTGGCGTCCGCGCCGCTGGCCTGGTCGGATTGGGCCGGGCAGTTCGCCGTTAACGCGTGGGCTGCGGTCGAACGCGAGAAAACCAACTTGCCCGAGGCACTCTGGGGAAACTCCTGGACGAACTGAAAATCCGCCGTTGCAGTGGGGCCGAGAAACTCCGCCGTCGCGCGCCGCAGATATTCCAAATCGGCTGCTTCATCGAAGCCAGGGCCTTTGCGAATTTGATAAGTCAAATGTCCGGCCCGCTCCTGCCTCAGCCGGACCTGTCCTAGAGAGGGCCGCTGGGCAACGACGTAGGTGGCCAAAAACACGCCCGAGACCAAGCGTTCATCCGCGCCGACGATAAACTCGGTGACTCGCCCGGCAACCGCCTGCAACCTGGGAAGACCCCGACCGCACGCGCAATCGCCCACGGACATCTGCCCCGTATCCCCAATTCGATATCGAATCATGGGCATCCCATAATTCAGCAAGTCCGTGACGACGATGGATCCCAGTTCCTCTCCTTGCACGGAGCTACCGTGACGCACGACTTCCAGAAAAATCCCTTCGGACATGATATGCAAGCCTGCATGCTGGTCACATTCGCTGGCCACCACAGCGACTTCGCGAGAGCCGTAGCGGTCGAAGACGGGGCATCCGAACGCCCTTTCGATCAGCTGGCGATCTGCAGGCGTGAGGACCTCGGCAGAGCTAATGATTGAACGGGGCGTAAACGGCGTGATACCTCGCTCCCGAATATAGCGGGACAGCAACACCAGCCCGCCCGCATAGCCAATCAGGCATTTCGGCCGGAACTTCTGAATCTCATGTAAGAAAGTCTCGATTTGGGGCGCGGCAACATGCGAGGTGTCCAGCCAAAGCTGTTCCCCCATCAGCCACCGCCGCATGCGGTGCTTAAAACCGGGTTGCGGCAAATCGCGGGGAGCGCCCCACACCACGGCTCGCCGATCTCCCATCTGAAGTCCCGCCCATTCATCGTGCCGATGCGTGGCCGCCATCCGCGACTCGAGGCGATCGCGATCCAGGTAAAAGACGACGGGCTGGCCCGTGGACCCTCCAGTTTGGTTGCGAATCAGTTGGGCCTGCGGATAATTCTGAGCGATCATCTCCGCCCAATTGGCTTGCAGGTCTACTTTCTCCAAAATCGGCAGGACGGCGAAATCCGCTGGCGTCTGCAGCTGCGCCGGCGAGATTCCTGCTTCGTTCCACCGCTGCCGGTAGAACGGGCAGTGGCGGAAAGCGTGTTCCGTTAGGCGTCGTAGCCGCTCGATTTGAAGTTCATGGAGGCGTGAGAGGTTCCAGAATTGAGTCCGGCGGTATTCGGCCAAATACTTCAAGCGCGCAGTTTCTCCCGTGCCCGCCAAGACCGCTCTCTGTAGCCAATTCTTGGTCAAGCGAATCAACTGCGAAACTCACCGCGCCAAGCCAAACGGGCCAAATCCATGTACGCCGGTTCCATCGCCAATCGCTCGGTCTCCAGCAAATACCGGAGATGTGGGCGATTGGTTTTGGTGACAAGATCAACGGTCCACGGTTCGCCCTGGGCCGTGGACCACTCCCGCAAAAAGGCGTTCAATTGCTGCGTCGTCCGCCGACAACCGGTCTGTTGCTGGGCCCAGGCCCGCGGCGAAAACTCCTGGCAATGGTCGATCGCCTGCAGCAAGGTCGCGGCCAGCTCACGATCGTCGGCCAGCATCCCGGTTTGCAAAGTCAGGTGCTCACGATTGAAGCCGACATTGTGACGATAGATGATCACTGGCGTGTCGCAAAACCACGATTCGTAGACTGCCTTGCTAGCCCCTTCGTGTTGGGAGAGAAACAGGGAGACACGGGAACGGGCAACCCAGTGGCCGACATCCTGCGGCGGAATCCGTTCAAGAAATGTACATTGGTCTAGTACGCCGAATCGCCGCGCGAGCTGCTCCACCCGTTGCCGGGTCCAATCTAGAGGGTAACCGATCAACAACACCCTGAGGCGGCGCGGCTGCAGTTCCGCCAGGGCTCGAAACAGTGCCTGATGTCTCTTGATCGGCGACCAACTGGCTACCATCACGACGTCATATTCCGAGGGCGCATCGCCCCTGGGACGAAACAGCGAGTCGTCAACCCAGTCGCCGGCGCCAAACCGCACCGGCCGCAGGTTCAACTGTAGACTTTGCAAGGTCTCAAAATCCAGCCGATAGGGAGCCTGCACGACGACGTCCCAGTCCCTGTCCACAAACAAGAAAAACGACTCGTGCATCCCGGCGTAACTGGGCTCCAGAACCAGGCGGTAATGCCGAAATACTTTCGGCAAGTCGTAGGTGGCTGCAAACTCGGTGAACGAGTCATTGTACTTCAACATCAGGACTCCTTTCTCTCCAGTCTGCAAGTTGGCTCGTTTCAGCACCAACAGATTTCCCTGCCGAGCTGCGTCACCGTCGTTCCGGGCTTTCCGCAAACGCACCGCATCTTCCGCGGCTGCCCGACTCCAGAATTGCCGAGCTCGCTCGGCCACCCGACTGCAATCAAACGCGTTTCGCAGGGGTTGACCGGATTGGCTGCCGGAGTCGGAACCTTCCAGTAGTTGCGACAAGGTGGTCCGCAGCTGGTCAGCGGCGCATTGCCTCCACCGGGGCAACGCAGCTTGCCGCGTCGCGGCACAAGCATCGGCCAAGGCAGCCCATGCGTACCCCTTTTTTGCTCGCCAACGGCCGCGGGCAACCAACCCCCGTACGAGTACCGCCTGGAGAAGGGGCCGGTTAGCGGCCCAATGCCGTAGTGTTCGCTTCATCAGAACGAGGAAACTTCGGAAGCAATCATTCGCGGGAATAACCAAACGACCGGTTCAAAAATCCACCGAATTGTTCAAAAATATCTAGTCGGCAGGCTGCAATTCAGCTCGCCCATTTTCGTCCAACGAAATCTTGTTGTCCGAGCGATTCGTTAGCAGTATGGCTTGAACAATTTTGTTCGTGCGGACCCACCACCGTACGCTGTCCTTGTACGAATATTTCAAGCGCTTCTAGGCTCACGGGGATAGGCTGCGCCCGTCGCGAACCAAGTGCACGATTTTGAGTCTTTGCGGATCTGCCAGATAAAGCATATTCAGCAGCAGCGGTGCTTTCGAGGAATCGGCCGCAACCCGCACGTCGTTGGCCGCGGCGATGGCCTCAAAGACCTCCATTAGATTGACCGTGGTTCGGCCATGCCATCTTGCTCGTGCATTGCACATTTTGGCACACCGCCTTGAGTTCTAGAACGCGCAAAGGAAAGGTCGCCACACTGAAGTTCGGGGCCTGCCGCCGTCCAGGCATTTTGAACGGCGATTCTGTGCCCAAACCGGGCAGTCTCGAAAGGGCTCGCCGCTGCAACAATTGCCACTTCCCCCTGTTTGCAGAAAATGCTCGGTCAACTTCTTGATTTCGCCAAGCGCCTCCATGTCGTTTAGCGTTCCCAGCAGGATGTCCAACAGGGTGGAACCGGAGTAGCTGCAACTCGCAACGAATGCAATCGACCGCAATCTCATCGAACTACGAGCTCCTCGTAAAAAGCCTGGAACCGCTGAACCATGGCTTCCACACTAAACTTTTCACGCGCCGTCTTCCGGGCAGATTCGGCTAATCGGTTCGCTGCCAACCGGTTTTTCAGCAAGTCAATGATACCGTCGGCCAAGGCTTGCCGATCTTGCGGCGGAACGACGAGTCCGTTGATCCGGTCCTGAATGAGTTCGACGTTGCCTCCCGCCGCCGTGACCACAATCGGCCGTGCTGCAGCCATGTATTCGATCACGGCATTGGACATCCCTTCCCCACGGGAGCACAACACGCAGACGTCCAGGGTTTTCAGAAACTGCGCTACATTGGTGACTTCACCGACCACGTGCAGTTGCGAGCCGATCCCCAATTCTGCGGCCAAGCTGGTCACGTCTTGGGTGGACGGCCCCGTACCTGCCAAGAAGAACTGCGCTTGGGGAAACACCTGATGTACCTGCTGGGCCGCCCGCACGAATAATGTGGGGTCCTTGACCGGTCTCAGGTTGGCGACCATGCCAACACGCCAGTCTCCTTGGGTCGCCTCCTGCCGCAGCGGCGGTACGTCGAGAAACGGCGTCAGGTCAATGCCGTTCTCCAAAACCGTCACGCGGTCCCGCATCTTGGACGGCAAGGCGGCTTGCACTAACTCTTGGGCAGCTCGACAATTCGTGATGGTGGCACTCACCCAGGAACGATACCAGCGATCGCGTCGCCATTGGAATGACGTACGCTCGTGTTGCAGGTTGAAACAGGTCGTCACCACGTGGGGCACGCCCGCAAAGTGGGCCGCCGGCACCCCCAGTGTTGTGGAGTCAGGAAAATAGAGCTCGGCAATCTGGATTCGCTGACGCCGCAGAAAGCGGACCAACTGCAGAAACTTTAGCGCCGTCCCGGGATGCCTAAGCCGCCTGATTCCCAATCGTAATACCGGCAACCACGTTGGTTCCAGTGACCGGGAGACCTCATCCTCGCCGTCCAGCAAACAGAGGGACGGCTCGAACCGGCTGCGGTCCAATCCTTCGATCAACCGCTTCAAGCGCAATTCGGTTCCCCCCCGAATCAAGCGATCGATCAGATAGCAAATTCGGATCGCCGTTCGGCTCATGCAGACCGACGCATTGCCCAGCGCTCGACGAGTTCCGCATAAATGGCCTCTAGAGTCTCGCACCGCCGCGGGAAAGAGAATTCGGAATCGACGCGGGCCCGCGCGGATTGCGCCCGTTGTCTGGCTAAGGCCGGATGCCGCAAGGCCTCTTGCACCGCTTCGGCCACTGCCGCCGCCTGAAACTCCGGGACGAGCCAGCCCTCGCGACCATGCCGCAGCAAGTCGCCGGTACCGCCCGCGTTGGTGGCGACGACCGGAATCCCCATCGCCATCGCCTCCAGCACCACATTCGGAGTGCCTTCGTATTCCGAGGTTTGTACGTAAAAGTCGAGACCGGCGTAGAAGTCTTGGACTGGATGCACGTGGCCGACGAACTGCACGCGATCACCCAACCCCAGGCGCCGGACCTGGTCTTCCAAGCCCCGGCGGAGGCTCCCCTCTCCCGCGATCAAGGCGCGCACCGCGGGAATCTCAGTTCGCAGCCGCGCCACGACCTCCAACAAAAGATCAAACCGCTTCTGCCGTTCGATGCGGCCGACCGCCCCCAACACAACATCCTGGGGATCCACCCCCCACTTGCGGCGAGCTGCGTGCCGAGCTTCCGCTGAATTGCTGAAGGCAGCCACGTTGATACCATTAAGCAATACCCGCACCTGGGCAGGGGCCAATCCCGCCCGAAGCAGCGTCTGGGCGATTTCTGTGGATACGGCTAGTACCAAGGGGAAGGACCGCAACCAGCGGCGATCCGCGGGGTAATATAAAAACCGTTCGCGGTACGCGTTCCCGGTCCAGCCATGTGCCGTCGAAAGGGGGATCACGCCAGTCGACTTCGCCAACAGACGCGCAAAATAATTGGATTTGTACTCATGCGCGTGCACGATTTGGATATTGCGATGGCGGATCACATTTCGCAATTGCTGGGACAAACTAAAATCGAACTTGCCACATTGGCGAATCTCCAAGTAGTCGATTCCCAATTTCCGAGCGCGCTCGGCAATCTCGGTGTTCCGGTCATGAGCCTGTCGCAAATAACAGACTGCGACCGAGGACATCCTATGTAATGCCGCCCCATGCAAAATTGTCTTTTCCGGCCCGCCACCGGGGCCATCCGCCGCACGTAGTTCGAGGACGCGAAACATCAACTTCGAATCTACTTGAAGCTCCAGTATTTCAAGGTATCAATGCGAACTTGCTCGATCCACCTCATACTTGCCGAATATCCCGGTATCGCCGCAACCAATCGTATGAATTCTCATATCCCATTTTCACCAGAATCTCTGGCAAATCGTCGATTTCCTGCAAAATTTGCCGAACTCGACGATCATGACTTGCGACGAGCCACGCGCTGATTCGCCGAGCGTCTGGCGCTCGTATCCCACCTTGAGACGCCGAGGGTTCAAAACCGCGGGGCAAGCATTTGTAATACTCGCTCGGCACCGCAGACATCGTCTCACTGGTAATCCGCGCAAACACCGGAATGAACGAATCAGGCGATTCGACTAACTCTTCGTAATTGACAAAAGAAAGATCTTCGCTAGGTTTCAAGCTCGCAAACGCCTCGTAAAATCGCCGCCAGCGGGAGGGGGACATGTAGTACTCGGCCTCGTCTCCCCACTTCGAACAGAGCACGGCACGAGGATCCCGGTACGTCACGAGAAATTTGACGCTGGCCTTCCTGCCTCGATAATAATCGCGAATCTGGTCGATGCGAAACAGATCGGCGGGTTGTTTCGAAATCAGCAGTGAGTGATTGCGCCGCTTCTGCGCTGCCGAGAGCGCTCGCAGTTCTTCTTCAAAAACCTTGGCCTCTGGAAAACATGCGGCCAACATCGAGTTCAACAACGTTGTCCCGGACCGAGGGAAGCCGCAGATCACGACGTGCTCCGCCAATGGGCGAAGCCCAAACCAACCTCGATCTACGATTGACAGAAAGCAGCGCGCCGCCCACGAGCGAAAACTCACTTCTCAGCGAACTCCGAAATAAATTGGCAAAAGCGGCCGGGCCGTTTGCGTAGGCGCACCAGGCGTTGCGTTTCCGTCCGATACTCCGTCCTACACATTAGAACCGGTTGACAATTCAAGCGATTCACTTCGGACCCGCTGCTAGTACTGCGGCCACCCACCGTCGCACACCTGAGGTCCGGACACCGGCAGGCTCTGAAGACTATCGCACCCACGGAATTCGCAATAGATTGATCTGATTTGCCAGCGGTTCCCGTCCACAAAATCGTATAACATTTCGAACATCTGGTCGCATGGCAACACGAACTGTGGAAGCTGGTCGCTGCAGCAAGGTGCATTCGGACTTACCGCATTAACAACCCGGGGGAAAATCACCTGCGCTGACAAATGTAAGCCATCGCTGGGCGACTCCGTAGTCCGCACGCCGGTTTTCGCGCGGTGCAGCACAAGCTACCACTTTTCAATCGCCGTCTCGGAACCACTCTGCCTTTAGCCGGACGCAGCCCTTCGACCGAATTGCGCCGGTATGGGGTGACACAACTGAAAATTGGGCGCAATTTTCGGCGATGGTTCGCCGAACTCCAAACTCATCGCGCAATAGTACGCTTACATAATGGGGACCTTCGTTGAGGCCAATTTCTGGAAGCACTGCATGCCACACAGTCGAGTCTTTTGTTAGTTCGATGAGAGGCACTTCATCGCTACTTAAGAGATCGTACACCACGATCCCTTGCAGATTTACCACACGGATGCCGATCGAAAACTTGTGCCCCATTTCGCCGCTGCAGGTGACCGCGATCACTAAAGACTCGCCAAATGCAATTTGCGCCGCTGGTCCAAACTCCGCATCAAGACAGGCCACATTCTGAATTTGAACCGGAAGTCTTGGATCGGTCACGACGTCCAACTTGTTGGTCGCTAGACGACTTAGGTACTCCGCGATCACCGGTCGCACTGGGCCATCGGCCACGATCTTCCCATGGTCGAGCAAGATCCCGCGTCGGCACAGCGACGTCACCGCTCCGGTATTGTGACTGACAAACAATACGGTCCGACCGCTGCCCGAGACATCTCGCATCTTACCCAGGCATTTTTGCTGAAACGCGGCATCACCGACCGCAAGCACTTCGTCGATGATCAATATTTCCGGTTCCAAGTGGGCTGCGACCGCAAATGCCAACCGGACCTTCATGCCGCTGGAATAGCGTTTCACGGGCGTGTCCAAAAAACGATCCACCCCGGAAAACTCGACGATTGCATCAAACTTCTGTTTGATCTCCCGGCGGGTCATCCCCAGGATGGTGCCATTCATGTAGACGTTTTCCCGCCCGGTCAACTCCGGGTGAAACCCCGTTCCCACTTCTAACAAGCTAGAAACCCGTCCACGAATTAGCGCCCGGCCGCTGGTAGGTTCGGTGATGCGACTGAGCACCTTGAGCAGCGTGCTTTTTCCAGCCCCATTTCGGCCAATGATGCCGACAACTTCTCCTGGCTCAATCTGAGCCGTAACTCGCTCGAGAGCCCACAAGGTATCCGATTCATTGTCGGCTTTTCCAAACGTATTCAGGCGGCGAAGCCGTTGCCAATTTCGCCAGGGCGCCGCTGCCAATGACTGGACGGCGCCGAACAAAGTGTCGGGGATCTCTTCGCGCAAGCCAATCCGATAGGCCTTCGACAATTCGTTGATTTCGATTGCGTACACGTCAAACGGAAACTAAGGAACCAACTGGTAAAAAAACGATATCACCGGCGAATTCGCCTTCGTTCCGCCAAACAAAATTCCCAGGCAAATCAGGCGACGTCGGCGAAAATCTTCTCACGACTGCGAAAGTACGCTGCTCCGCTGAGCAATATCAAAGTCGCGCTCACACTACCGATCGCAATCGCTTGCCAGGGCATGGCGGGCTGGCCCAAGAATGCCGCTCGGAAGCCGTCGATGACTCCGGCCATCGGGTTCAACATATAAACCACGCGAATCGACTCGGGCACCAAACTACTGGGGTACACGACTGGGGCCGCATACATCAATAATTGCACGGCAAACGTCATTCCATGCTTCACGTCACGATATTGAATCGCCAAGGCCGTAAACCACATCCCGATTCCAGCCACGGTCATGACCATGATCACAATTAGCAACGGCAAGAAGATCAGCCGAGGCGTCGGCGCGATACCGAACCAGGCCATCAGCACCAATAACAGCGCAAGGGCGATTGTGAAGTCGACCAGTTTGGCAAAAGTCGCCGACAACGGGAGAATCATCCTCGGAAAATAGACTTTCGTGATCATCTGCGCATTCGTGACAAGGCTATTCGTTCCTTCCACAACGGCATTCGAGAAATACGTCCACGGGACCAACGCCGCATACGCGAATATGGCGTAAGGCAGGCCGTCCGACTGAATCCCGGCGAATTTTCCGAAGACGATCGTGTACACGAACATCGCAAACAATGGCTGGATCACGGCCCACCCTACGCCAATCGCACTTTGGGCGTACAGCACTTTGATTCCACGCCACGTCAGAAACCAGAGCAGGTCGCGGTATTGCCACAATTCCCGAAAATCAATGACCATCCACCGAGATTTTGGCTCGATGACGACCATTTCCGTCGAAGCCGTCGGCGGCAGCGAACTCGCGTTCGCTCGCTCGGTTGCGTGAAGATCGACGGCGGATTCCAAATCTTCGATCAGAACACTCATATCACTCAACAAACTGATTAAAGTACAAATCGACTTGGTGGCATTCCACCCTTGCGTTTACTGATTCAACCGATAGTTCGCGGACTTGGTGGCGCCGAAGCAAACGGAATCTCCGCCAGCCAGCACCGCTCCAAATCGCGGGCCTGAACGGACCAATCGTAGCCGCGTTCCACCAACTCACGGGCGGCGACGGCACGGGTGTGGGCGAGTTCGGGTAGTTGACAGTATTGAAGGATCGTATCACCGAGACCTTCGATCGAATCAGCGGCGGCGAAATGCACGTCCGGTTCAAACCGGAGTCCCTCCGCGCCAATAGCAGTGCTGAGGATTGGCAACCCCGCGGCGGCGGCTTCCAGGATCTTGAGACGAGAACCTCCGCCGATCCGCAAGGGGACGACCAAGGCCCCGGCACGTTGAGTGTACATTTGTACATCTGGTACGTTGGCGTGTAATTCTACCGCGGGCTGGGTGCGAACCCAGGCTTCGAACGCAGGGCCGGGATTTCGGCCGATGACCGTGACTGTCGCGCGCGGTTCGGCGGCGCGGATTTGCGGAAACACGTTTCGCAAAAACTGCTCGATCCCATCTATGTTAGGCCGCCAATCCAAACTACCCATCACCAATAATTCGTACTTGTCTCGGCCGGTGTACACCGGCTGATACCACTCGGTATCGACGCCGTTTTCTACAACCACTCCGTGAGTTGCTCCGAATTCGGATCTGGCCAGCCTGGCGTCTTCCTCGCTGACAAAAACTGTCTGATCGGTCCGCTGGAATGTCTCTCGTTCGAATCGTTCTAACTTCCGCCACTGATATCGGATGTAAGCGCGGCGGATCCAACTCGGTTCGTGCTCGACGTACCGCTTCCAAATCAGCGACTCGACGTTGTGTGCATCGACGATGACAGGTTTGTCGATTCCCTCAGCAACGGCGGCCGCATACGGCGTCCATTCGATGTGCACCAGGTCGATGTCCGGTCGCGAGGCTTGGGCTTGCACTAGGCTGATCATTTCCCGGCTGATGTGTTTTTGGACCAGGTACGGCAGACTGGAAAACAGATTCTTGGCGAGCCCGAACGCTAGTTGTGGTTTGGGCGTTAACAGTGTCGGGGAAGGGAGCGCCCGGTCGATGAACACGACCTCGATTCCTAATTCGGCGATCGCCTTCTCGGCAATTGAACGCTCGCTGAGATCCGCATTGCGGTGGCAAACGAATGTAATCCGATGCCGTTTTGCCAAGTGCCGCAACAGGTGATACGTCCGAATCCGTTTTCCGGTGTTTAACGGAAAAGGCAACTCTTCATCGACCACCAAAATACCGAGACCACGCGGCGCGGTGGCACGCAACGTGTCGTATGCCGGGCTTGATGGAATGGTGTGATTTTTCAATAAAACGGAGTTCTTAGACGTTATAGGGTTGGCGATTCTGGTGGGCATGAATGGTCTAGTTCACAAACACTGGCAGAGCCAGTGGCACACCCAGGGTGTGGTTCCAGAGTCGAATCGATTGTCGTGTAGGCTGATGGAATTGTTCATTGTTTGCGGCCTTCGAAGGCCGTAGTACATGGCCGTAGTACAAGGCCGTAATACGTCGATAAGCGGAGGAGGCATTCGGGACATTAGCCTGATCACGAACGAGCATGGTATTGTGCGGTGACTTCAAGCGGTCGCCATTTGCGGTGTGGCAGGGGCGAGGTCGACATCGACGACGTGACCAGTCATGTATTCGGGGGCCGGAACAGCAAACAAATTCAATAGAGTGGGTGCGACGTCCACCAGCGGAATGGGATCGGGAACGATCCGTGGCCGATTCGACTGCACCCAGAACAAACCATGCGGATGGTGGCGGCCGCTGCGCATCGAGTGCACCATGTGGAACACTTCGTCGAACAATCGCTCGCCGCCGACCGGATGCATGATTTTCACACCCTTCGCCGAAAAATCGTTGATTGCACAGCCACTGAAGACTCCTTCATCTTCGATCCGCGCTTTCATCGCGGGCTGACCATTGACGGAGGCCGCCAACAATTTTTCCTGAATCTTTTGCCGCATCTCCGGACGGCGGCAAATCAAATGGAATTCTTCCGCCATCACCGGTTTGACTTCGACGTTGCTCGGATCGATTCCTACGAACTGGAGAAACGCTTGAAAGTCCCGCGGCCGGTACGTGCACTTGGTCGTCTCGCGCCACGGTTGTTGACTGAGGGCTGTCAGTAACACCAACCGCGAATCGGGGAATTCCGTCATGAACTTGCCCACCAGCCGATCCATCGCGCGATAGCCTTCTTCAATCGCGTTCCGCAAACTGGGATGATCGTTTTCGCCTGGCGGGACCGTGAAGATTTCGGGCTCCATATTTCGCCAGAAATAATGTTGAAAATGCGCTGTGCTATTACAGAAAAAAGTGTTGAACCGAGTCTTGAGCCGGCGTTTGAGCTTTCGAAACAAATCGAATTGCAGCCGCTCCAGGATCATCGACCGCCGCCACTCGACTCCTTTGTCGCGCAATTCGCTCCAGACTTGTGCAACCCCGGCTTGGATCGTACTGGGCCGCATCCCGTGCATCAGCATGAACCAACCGAAGCGAACCATTTCGGCTTTGGATAAGCCCTCTTGAGTCGAGGATTCTTGTACCTGTTTTGCAACCGTTTGATAAAACGGCTGCAAACTGGCCGGTTCAGCTTGGCCATTCAGATCCCACGGATCGGGAATGTAAAAGCCGTTGAGATTTCGGTAGTTCGTGTTCATGCTGCCCAGCACGCCGACTGGGACTCCGGCATCCGAAAGAATTTGTGCAACGCCCTTGTGGCGGACTTTGCGTCCCTCGCCCAAATCAAATACGCCGTGGTCATCCGCTTTTAGGCCTGTATGGATCGAAACCCATTGAATCCACGGCTCTAAACGCGGCGGTGCTTCATCGGCGTCGGTAATCATCGCGACCGAGCGATCCCGCAGTCGCTGGAAATTGGGCAACTTGCCGGCGTCGATAAACTGCTGCATGAACTGCGGGCAGAGTTCGTTGAACTCCAGGACGATCACGTCGTCGTTTTTTGTAGCGTTAGTGCGGGCGATCATGGAACGGCGCTCCTTAAGAAACGGCGACAGCCGCGGGGGGCTCCGCGACGTGCTGAACGGCTGCCAGATTACGGGAGACGATCTGGTTCAATTTGCTGAATGAAAAGTCTCGGACCAACGACTGAATCCGTTGCTCGGTTCGTCCGAGGTTTACGTAGTGGCGAAATCGGGTCTTTAGACCAATGTCTCGCTGCCGCGGTTGATCCGGGTCGATTTCCCAGGGGTGGGTATAGAAATTCAGTGGCAGGCCGGCGGCGTGGAGGCGAGCAATCAGTTTTTTCGTGAGCCAATAGGGATAGAGCCGGAAATAGCCGCCGCCGGACGCGGGGAGGTTGAGTCCGAAGAACCGAGCCGTGGAGAGGGGGACTTCCCAGAGTGAGCCGGAAGGGGTGTCGATGCGGTGCGGGGCTGGGTTGATTCCCGGCATGCCGTAGCGGTCGTGGCCACGGATCGGGAAGAGACTGCTGTCGAGCGTGAAGCCTTCCTGGACCAGGATGTCGAGCGCCCAGATGCTTTTTTGCGTGATCGAAAATGTGGGGGCGCGGTAGGCCGTGATGGGCGTGCTGAGGATGTCTTCCAGGACTTGTTTGGAGCGCCGCAAGTCGGAACGGAATTCGTCCGGCGTCTGCTCGTAAATCAAACGATGCCAATAGCTGTGCGAGCCGATTTCGTGACCCGCGGCGGCGATCTGCCGGACCAGGTGAGGAAACCGTTCGGCCACCCAGCCCAGGACGAAGAACGTGCCGCGGACGTCGTGCGCGGCCAGGAGTTCCAGCAGCCGGCGCGTGTTCGCTTCGACTCGCGAGGGGAGATGCGACCAGTCGCTGCGCTTCACCACGCGGTCGAAGGCGGTGACTTGGAAGTAGTCTTCGACGTCGACGGTGAAGAAGCAGGCGGGAGGGGAGGGGGCGGGGTTAGCCACAAAAGGCACAGAATTCACAAGACGGAGGAGGAGGGGGGAGGTCGGAGGCCGGAGCCAGGAGAAGGGAACAGTCAGCCATGAATGGCACGGATTTCACGAATGAACGGGAGGAAGAAGAAGAGGAGGACAGAAAAATGTCTGACAGGAAAACAGGAACGAGGAGATCAGAAGTCAGAAAATCGGAAATTTGAGGTTGGGGTCAAATTCGCGTGGATTCGTGTAATTCGTGGCTCAAGGATCTGGTGATGTGCGCTGGTGCCGGAACTGCGAGGACTTGTTGCGGCCTACAGATCGTTTACTGCGTAACGGGTGGTGTAATTGTTCGCGGCCTACAGATCGTTTACTGCGTAACGGGTGGTGTAATTGTTCGCGGCCTACAGATCGTTTACTGCGTAACGGGTGGTGTAATTGTTCGCGGCCTACAAAGGCCGCGATACAACCACTAACCACTAACCACTAACCACTAACCACTAACCACTAACCACTAACCACTAACCACTAACCACTAACCTACAGCCTCCAGCCTACAGCCTCCAGTCTACAGCCTTCAGCCTTCAGCCTAAAAGAACAGTTGGGGACAACTGTTCTACGTTGGACGCCTAACGCGGATGTCGGATGCCGGAATCGCCGGGGCCGCCGGGGGGGGCTCCAGGAAGATTTCCAGCGAGCTGTCGGAGAGCGGTGTAATCGCCATCGTGAATTGCCGATTGCGTTTCCGCTTGAGCGCTTTCCGATGCAACTCGACGTGCAAAGGCACCGCGGCGGCGACCATTCGCTCGCTCCGAATCCGCTCGCGGTAGCGGTCGACCAGGCGATCGAGTCCCACCAGGCGCGGCGCAATCCCGTAGCGCAAGCCGACGAGCCGCAGAGCTGTGCAGACATAAATCCGCAGGTCCAAACCGAGCGTGGCGGTGCGGATGTATTCCAGGTCAAACGCCAACTTCTTCCGCACGGATTCGTCGTTCTCGTCCGGCGGCAAGTAAATCTGCGCCATGCCGGTGATGCCCGGTCGGACTTGGTGCCGCTGGTTGTACCGCGGGAATTTTTTGGCGAGTTGCTCGACGAAATGAGGACGTTCGGGGCGCGGGCCGACCAGGGTCATTTCGCCTTTCAGCACGTTGAAGAGCTGCGGGAGTTCATCGAAATGCGAGAACCGCAGGAATCGGCCGAAGAGTGTGACGCGGTCGTCCTTTTGCTTGGCCCAGACCGGGCCGCTTTTGGCTTCCGCGTCGCTCCGCATGGAGCGGAGTTTGAGCAGCGTAAAGTGCTTTCCATTCTCGCCGATGCGTTCCTGGGCGTAGAAGCCGGGGCCGCGGGACGTGAGTCGGACCAGCAGATACAGGATCCCCAACAACGGGAGGGCAGGGAAGAGCAGTCCCAGGGCAATCAGCCACTCGATCCGGTACTTCCAGCGGAAGTAGGGTGCGGGCTTGATGTGTTTTTTCTTGGTTGCGCCGCTCCCCGCATCGATTCGGATGCGGACTTCGGGCGGTGCCGTGAAGCCGGCGGTTGCGGCGACAACGGCTGGCGATCGTGTCGATAGGTCATTCGATTTCATGATCATTGCGGCGAAGGGAAGTGGTGAGAACAGGCTGGAGGATCAAGATTGGAGGGTGGGCCACAAAAGGCACAGAAGTCACAAAGAGCAAGAAGAGGACAGGAAAATAAGCAAGTAGGCAGGAACAAGTCGGCACGGTTCCGGCAACGCGAGTCGAAAGTGGGCCACAAAAGGCACAGAAGTCACAAAGAGGAAGAAGAGGATAGGAAAATGAGCAAGTAGGCTGGAACAAGTCGGCGCGGTTCCGGCAACGCGAGTCGAAAGTGGGCCACAAAAGGCACAGAAGTCACGGAAGGAGACGAAAGGAAGACGCGAGGACAAGTAATCAGAACGAGGGATTATTAAGGCAGCGGGAAGGGGATGAGAAAAAATGAAG
Organism: Pirellulaceae bacterium; assembly: GCA_041740495.1. Taxonomy (GTDB): domain Bacteria; phylum Planctomycetota; class Planctomycetia; order Pirellulales; family Pirellulaceae; genus JANMEB01. The sequence continues at coordinate 12,399 of JBGSLW010000062.1, read as the reverse complement.
AGGGAGGAGGGAGGGAGGAAGGGAATTCAGTTTGGCGGAACAAGGATTCAAGATTTGGGATTTGAGATTAGGGATTCGAAAGTCGAGAACGGAATTTAGATTCATGTCGATTCGTGCAACTCGTGGCAGACCGGCTTGGTGGTAAACGCGGAAGCCGGAACTGCGGGGACTTGTTCCGGCCTACTGCCTCCAGCCTCCAGCCTGACGGAACAGTTGGGGACAACTGTTCTACATTGGAGGCCTTCGGCCTCGGCCATTGGCGAACACGGAATTGCGGAGGTGTTGCTGGATGCCTTGAACCAACTCCGGGGCGGACTTGTCCGCGTTCATCGCTTCGGACGTGGCGTAGGGGACGACGACTTGGAACTTGAACAGGTGTCGGCTGTCCGCGAATTCGACGCGTGGGTCTTTGGACGCTTGCCAGTTGCCGTCGATCGTCCAGCCGTACCAGCTGCGCAGGACGTTGCCGGCCAGGCCCTTGTTCTGGAAATCGAGTTGCCAAAGTTGCGATTTGTCGATGGCACTCTCTCCGTTCACCCGCACGGTTTTGCGTTTGCCCATCGGATCGAAATCGCGCGAGTTAAAACAGATATCGGGTGTGTGTACGGCGGTGGGGCCAGTGGGGCCCAGCAGCAGAAATACGGTGGCCAACTGTTGACCGTTGGTGTACCTGCGGCTGAGCGAAGCGAATGGCTGCAGCATGTCGCGGGAGGTACTGTCGAGAACAAACTGGTCGACTTGCCGCCAATCGCCGATTTGTTCGGGGAGGGTCAGGAGCTGTTCGCTGAGCCGCTCGAGTTCGGTGTCCGGTCCCCAACGAAAGTTGCGGAGGCCGGAGTAAACCGCGGGGGCAATGGTGGCGGAGAGGGCGAGGAGGGAGACGATGACGAGTGAAAAACGCATGATGGTTAGGCGGGAGGCTGGAGGCCGGAGGCGGGAGGGAAGAAGTTAGCCACAAAAAGCACAGAAGTCACAAGAGGGAGGAGGCGGGAGGGAAGAGGTTAGCCACTAAAGGCACAGAAGTCACAGGAGGGAAGAGTGGAGAGGAAAATCACTGACAGGAACATGAAGAGGGAGGGGGACAGAAAAATGGGAGGACAGAAAAATCGGGCGCAGGTCAGCAGAGGGAGGCAAGGCGACAGGAAAATGAAATGACAGGAAAATAAGACGAAGGGGCGTATCTTACTTTTGTGTTTTTTGTGCTTTTTGTGGCTAACATAATAGGGCTCGGCTGCCGGAACTGCGCGGACTTGTTCTGGCCTGCAGATCGTCTACTGCGAAACGGGTGGCGTAATTGAGGGCGTAATTGTTTGCGGCCTACAAAGGCCGCAATACAGCCTTCAGCCTTCAGCCTTCAGCCTACGGCCTACGGCCTATCTTCTCTCTCAGGTTGTTGAGACGGGTGAGTTCGTAGGGGGTGAGGACGGCGGATTCGACGCCGCGGTCGATGGCGACTTGGAAGGCCTTGCGGGCTTCCGATTCAAGTGTCGCGTCCCCGTTTTTCTCGAACAAGTTCCAGTAGGTTTCGGCCAGGTTAAGCCATGTTCGCGAATCCGCTTCGGTGTTGATAATCGTTTGAAAAATCCGCAAGGCTTCTTCGTTTTGACCACTCAGCATTAGCACGGTGGCTTTGGTGTTGAGCAGAGCCGGGTGGCTTCCTTGGATGGCGATGGCCTGGTCGATATTCTTCAGTCCATCGGCTCGTTCGGCGGGGATGTCGGCTTGCACCGTGGCCAGGTTATTGAGCAGCACGACATTTTTCGGATCCAGTGCGAGTCCTTTCTTGTAGGCTTCGACCGCCCCGTCGACTTTCACGGGATGACTGGCCAGGCAATTGCCGATCGCCATCGGCAGGCGGCTATCCTTGGGGTACGCCGCCAAAGCCTCTTGGAACAGACTTTCTGCGGCGTCGAACGCGGCGACGTCTTTCGTTCCAGTGACCAGGGCGTTGGAGAGCGCAAAGATCAACTCGACGTTTTTGCTGGATTCAAAGATCTGCCGGCAGAGTTCGACGGCTTCGGCCTTCTGCTCCTGCTGGCCGAGAGCGGAGATCAAATTACCGGCGGTGGTTTCGTCGAGTTCGACTGCTTTACGGAACCAGGGGAGAGCGGCGTCGATTTGATCGGCCAACGTGTAAAGGGAGGCGATGCGGACGTACACGTTCGCCTGGGCGGCCGGCGTGAGGATTGCTGTGGACTCGGCCGACTTCCGAAAGCCGTCGATCAATCGCGTAATGCGTTCGGCGCGATCGGGGGCGTTGCGAGCATTTTCCAATTTCACGCGGAGTGCGACAGGGCCGGCGTTGGGAACCACTGAGAAATCTTGCAACTGTTCCCAGCGGTTGATCAATCTTTCGGTTTGAGCAAAGTCTTTGTCGCTGATGAAAAAGTTCGCGGCACTGAACAGCTCCAACTGGCCGGACTCGGGCATCGTCGCCGCTTTCAGGTAAAAGGTGCGGGCGTCTTGCCGCAGGGTCTCGGCCCTTTCGGCTTGTTCCGCGTCTGCAATATCGAGCAGTCGCCGCCATTCGTCGCAGAGTTGCGCCAGCAGCAAGTGATCGCTGGGGGTCGCGTCCGGCGCGGCCGTCAACGAATTCAATTCGTCACGAGCCGCCTGTAAATTGGCAATCCGTTCGTCGGTGGGAACATTGCGGCGATTGAAGAGGAGGGCAGCTCGCCCGCGGCGAATGACGGAGGAACTGGCGTCATTCCCGGTGCTTGTCAACAGGGCCTGGGATTCCTCCCAGTCCTGGGCGGTCCCGCGATTGGAGAGCGCCGCCGCCAGTCGAACCTTGTATTCGTTGTTCTGGGGATCGGCCTGGACCAAGCGCCTCAACGCCTCGATCACGATGTCCACCGCGTTGTATTCCGGGGCGTCGTTCGCGGCGAAGTACGCGATGATCTTTTCGTTCGACTCGATATCTGCGGGCGCTTTTTGGTGGAGTTCGTAGAACTTGAGGGGGGCATCCGGCAACTTGAGCATTGCGGTGAGCGAGGCGTCTTCCAGGTCTTTAGCGGCAGGGGGCAGCGTCTTAGCCGCGATCTGGCGATCCAACTGGGCCAGGATCTTGTCACCGACCGACTTGGCCTGTTCGCGTTGGGCCAGCTTGGCGGCCGGATCGCGGAGGGCTGCGATGGCCGCCACGTGAAACTGGAAGATTGAACGGAGGTTGAGCAATAATTGCGCGCTGTTTTCCGGGAGCTTTTCGACCAGCGTTTCCGCGTTTTTGACCGCCTGGTTGGCATCGTTGAAGCGGCCTTGTCGCAAGCGAACGTCGGCCAGCATTAGCCAGGAGAAGACGTCGCCGGCGCGGCTGGCGACTGCCGCCTCGGCGACGCGTTCTGCTTCGGCCAGATCGTTTAATCGCAGCGCCAATTCGGCTTTGCGGGCGGCGAGTTCGGGGATGGCCGAGACGACTTGGTCGTTCAACAAGCTCAATACTTGCGCCGACTGACGCAGGTCGTCATCGCCGATCAGCGACGACAGGCGGTACATTACCCCGGGGCGTCGTTCGCCCAACTGGACGGCTTGTTCGAACGCCGCCCGTGCCTGTTTCAACAGTTGGGCGCGTTGGGGATCCGTCCAGTCGGCCAGGTTGTCTTGCGCCTGCGCGTCGCGCAACCAGCCAGCCAACGTGAATGTCGTCTCCCAGGTCGGCCGCATTCGCTCGATTCGCTGCTGCAGGCTTTCGACTTCTAGAAACAGGTTTTGCCGCTGGAGTTTGGTCATGGCCTTTTCGGCGGCTCGCAATTTCGCGCGAGCCTCCAAGTAGGTAGTCCAGGGCCCGTTGGGCTCTTCCAATTCCGCTAGGCGAGATTTCCAAGGGGTCAGGTCATCCGGGATCTGATCGGACTGGATGCGCAAGTTTAGCGCCGCCCAGAATAGCCCGGTATCGTCGGGATGCTGCTGGATCACTCGGTCGAGTCGCTGCAGTGCGAGTTCGAGCTCCCCTTCGCGCAATTCCAACTGCACCATCTCCAGCTCCAGTACTCGGAGCTGTTGCCAGTCCTTCAGGGCGGCCAACCCGTCGTTCAACGTTTTCTCTGCGGTCGCCAGATCGTTCGCGCGGAGAGCCACCATCGCGGGCAGACGATAGTATTCGGCCGTGCCGGCGGTCAGCCCTTTGTACTCCTCCAACAGCGCCGTGACGCGATCTTGGTTACCCAGTGCCAAGTGGACCCCGATCGCTTGTAGGCAGGCGTCGGCATTCTGGTTGGCGGCGGCATCCAATGCGGCCAAGCCCGGTATTTCAGAGACGGGGCTAGCTGTTTCGGAATCGGCGGGCCGTCCGAGCGAGCGGGCGAGCGTGCCGCTGACGCGAACGGCATCTAGCCGCCAAGGCTGTTCAAGAGGCTTGGTTTGCGCCAACTTCTCGGCTTGAGCCAGGATCTGATCGAATCGCCCCCAGTTTCGGAACTCGGCCGGTCCCTGCAACAGCGAGCGCTGTAGAAGTTGGGCGAAGTTCAAGTAGTCGGCGGGGTTGTCCGAAAGCGCGAGCAAGCGTTCGAATTTGGCAAAGGCGCGTTCCGGATGTTTGTCCGCCAGGATAGTGGCGGCGGCCCGCGCGATTTCGATATTGGTGGGATCCAGATCGGAAGCGAGTTCGACGTCATCGGCGGCTCGATCGACATCGCCTGATTCGCGGCGAATACTGGCCAGCAGGGCATAGGCCTGAGCTTTGTCGGCGCGTTCTGGAGTGTTGGCGATCGTGGCCAGCAATTGGGCAATCGCGGCGCTGAAGCCACCTTGGGCCCGCGCCAAGTTCGCTCGCAAAATCCCTTCGGTACGATAGGCTTCGGCTAGGACTCGAGCCATCCCGGGCCGAGCGGATCGGGATTCCCGATTGATGTAGGCGCGGTACGTATCTAACTGGGCGGCCGCTTTGTCGAAGTCTTTCTGTTCGATATAGGTCGCGGCCAACCGCCGGTGGAGCTCGAACGATTGAGGGCCTTCTTTCTTCAATCCTTCGTTCCAAGTCGCGATAGCAGACGTGATTTCGCCCAGCGAATATTGTGCGGTGCCGAGCGGGAGGTAGCCGATTTGCGATTGGGGACTGGCGTCGACGACCGTTTGGAAGTTGGCCTGTGCGGCGGAAAACTCGCTGCGTCGAGCCTCCGTGGCTTCCGGGTTGTCCTGGCCGCCGGTGATTTGGTTCGCTTGCCGCAAGTGCCAATCGCCCATCTGCAGGTTGACCTCGGGTGCGGAGGGATCGAGTTCGTAGGCGCGCTGCAGATCCGCGTCCGCGGCTTGCAGAAGCGCCTGATCGCGGCGTTCTGTGCCGAATCTCCGCTTGTATTGGTAGGAGGCCAGATACGCTGGGCTGCTTTCGGGATTGCGCTGTAACAGTTCCGCCACAATCTGATCGGCGCGAGCGTCTGGCGTGAGCTGATTCTCGGCGAGTTCTGCCGTTTGCGATTCGCCCCAGAAGCGATCCCGCTCGGGCGACCGATAAAGTTCGGCGAGGGCGACCGCCAGCCCGGCATCGGCAGGATTGGCTGCAACGGCTTGGGCGACAACATCTCCAACCTGGCGGGCGGGTTCCAGGCCGAGGGCCCGGAGGCGGTCGTCGGTATAGGTCTCGGTCCCGATTTGGAAGATCAAGCCTTGCGCCAGCAACCGCCACGCGTCGGCGACCTGGCCGGCATTCGGGTCGACGGTGAAGTTGGGATCCTTCAAGCATTGGCTGGCGACCACGGCGGCTTCTTGAAACTTGCCCCCTACGATCAGCCGTTCACCGAGTTTGACGCGGAGGCCGCCGACTTTTTCCGGCGATGCGACGGTGATGGCATCGCGAAGCAAATCGGCAGCGCGCCGCGGATTCGCCGAGCCATCCGGGGCTTCCGCATAGACCTCCGCCAATCGCACTTTCCCAGCCGGATCGTCTGGCCGGATCTGGACGTAGTTCCAGAGCATGCGGGCTGCATCGCTCAGCTTCTCGTTCGCATCCTTCTCCTTTTCACTGTCTTTGGCGTCCTGGGCGGCGGCGAGTTCGGTTCGCGCCTCAGAGCTCAATTCCGTGGCGTCGGCCAGAAGCGATCGGGCCGAATTCCGCAGTGCAAATCCGTGCCAGAAGTAGAGGATCGCGGCAGCAATTGCAACAACGAGCAGCGTGCCAGCCAACCAACGGAAGTTGAGTTGGTACTTGGGGCGTCGCCGAGTCGAGGATTTATGCGAGATGGTGGTCAAGGGGAGGCGGGAGGAAAAAATCTAGCTACAAAAGGCACAGGAGGCACAAAAGGTGTAGGCCGGAACAAGTCGTTGCGGGTCCGGCGGGCAAAAGCCAGTCGGTTAGCCACAAAAAGCACAGAAGACACAAGAAGGAGGAAGCTGTAGGCGGGAGGTTGTAGGCCGCAGGTCGGAGGGAAATAGGAGAGAAGAAATGAAGAGGAAGTAGGGAGGGAAGAGGTTTAGTTCGTGGAATTCAAGATTCAAGATTCAAGATTCAAAAATGGTCACGCCGGAAAATCGAAGGATGATTCCAGCCTGCCTTACGGAGCGCTGGAACTGGGAGGGCTGGTTCCGGCCAGCGGGTATTTCGAGGACTGGTTCCGGCCAACGGGTATTTCGAAACGGGTGGTGTCATTGGTGGCGGCCTACAAGGCCGCCGTACGACCTCGCGCCTCAAGCCTCGCGCCTCAAGCCTCGCGCCTCAAGTCTCAAGTCTCAAGTCTCAAGTCTCAAGTCTCAAGTCTCAAGTCTCAAGTCTCAAGCCTCAAGCCTCAATTCACGCTGTCGCTGGCTTGGTATTCACCGCCGTAGCGGTAGGTGTAGGCGGAATGCTTGATTCCGCCGAAGACGCAGCCCAGCACGTGGACATTGGCTGCCGTCAGTTGCTGGTGGGCTCGGTTGACCGCATCGGTACGACTGACATCGCGAAGCACGCACAACAGCGTTCGATCGGCGCCGCGGCAGATCGCAACGGACTCGCTAGTCGATAAGACCGGGGGCGTATCGACGACGATGATTCCAAACCTCGCTTGAGCTTGTTCCAGCAGTCGTTCCCACGAGTTGTTGACGAAGCAGCTGGTCGGCCTGGAGGGGGCTCGGCCGGCCGGCAGCACGTACAAGTTCTTGACCTTCGTGTCTTGGATCGCGATCTGCCAGGACTCGGGTTCCCTGATCGCGTCGACCAGGCCAGTCATGTTCGACGTTTCGAACAAGCGATGCTGGACCGGGGAGCGGAGGTCGGCGTCGATCAGCAGGACTTCCTGATTGGTGGAGCGAGCCAGGCTGATGGCCAGTTGGCTGGCGAACGTCGACTTCCCTTCATGCGAGACAGCGCTGGTGATCGCCACGACCTGGTTCCCTTCCTCGGCCGTGAGGGCGAGCAGCGTGCTGATCTTGTCGACGCTTTCCTGGTAGATCTGTTTGTCCCGAATCAGGCGTCCGGGAATGCTCTTGGCCCCGAGCCGTTGGAGGGGGACCATCGCGACTTCTCCGACGACGCCGCAGGGGAGGTCCTGCACCAGCTGATCGGACTCGCTGATCCGTTTCGATCGCAGTTCCCAGAGGAACGCCAATCCAATCGGGATTCCGAACGAGGCCGCCAAAGCGAGCGCCAGTAGTTTGAGGGGGTATTCTTCCAGCGGCGCTTCCGGTAGTTGCGCTTTTTCATTTCCCTCCAATGCGATTTGGTAGGGGAGCGACAGTTTCCGAAAATGAAGTGTTGCCTCGGCGTCGAGCAGTCTATCGAGTTCCCCCATCGCCCGCGTCAAATCCCCTTGTTTCAGTTCGAATTCATTACGGGATTCGTTGTTGGCAGTAATCTGTGCCCGTTGCTTGGCGATTTCTTCATCGAAATACTCGAGCTGCCTTTTCCAGCCGGCGATCTTGGCCTGCAGTTCAGCGGCCTGTGCTGAAATCAGCTGTTGATCGGGCCCGACGACAACACCGCCATTGGTTCCGCCGGTCAAGGAGTTCGCGGCCAACTCGGACACAGCTTTCCGTTTGGCCAACGACCGCGCCTCGAGCAAGTCCCGGTCAACCTTTTTCAAAGCCAAGTCGATCGATTTGACTTCCGGGTGGTTGTCTCCCTTGCCCCGACCGATCTTGTCTTGACGTTGAACCAGCAAGGTGCCTCGCTCTTGTTTCAAACGACTCACTTCACCATCCGTTTCGACATACATCTCCAGTTCGTCGGGGGGAAGCGATCCGATCACCGAAGGTCTCGAGGGGCTGGCGGCCGTCCCCGGATCCGCGGCGCTGGCGGTCTCGGGACTGTTGGACGCAGAATCCCGGCCCGATTCGGCGGCGTTGATGATGCCGGGCGCCATCGCAAGTTCGACCTCGGCGGCGATGATTTGCGTCTGCAGATCGGACTTCGATTTCTGCAATTCGGTCAGGTATTCTCCTTCGGGGTCGTAAATCGAATTGTCGCCGGTTACACCTTGACGTTCGCCGGCGATCCTCGCCAAGCCCCCCTGGATCGTTTCAATCTCCTTCTTCTTGAGGTTGATTTCGTCGGTCAGATCCTTGCCGATTTCCTGCAACCGTGCTTTGCGGGACTCGCTGACGTAGTCCAGATAGACGTTGGTTGCTTCGGTAACCAATTTCACCGCGTCCTTGGGAGAAGTCGATGTGCAGACGATCTCGTACAACTCTTGTCCACCGGCGGAACGATACGACAGCATTTTCCCGAGCTCTTTGACTTTCGATTTGGCGGTCGCGATCGAAGGAAGTCCGCGAATGTCTTCGGAGGCGAGGACGCGATTGAGCAGGAGCTCGCTGCGGATCGGCGCCAATTCATCCTTGGGATTGGTCTGCGTTTGAAACCTTTCCGGGACGATCTGGAAATAACCCGGGTTCTGGATAACTCGCACGTACATCTTGGCTTCGTACATCGGCTCCCAGTATCGCAAGATCAACGCGACCGAGGCGGTGGCGAGGGCGGCTCCCAACAGCGCGACCCAAACCAAGTGCATGCGGAGAATATTTCCCAGGATCCGCAGCTGCGGATTTGCGGGAGCGCGCTGGGCGGGCGCTCCAGCTTGCCGCCCGGGCATGCCGACAGATCGGTTGGGAAGGACGGGGTTATTGCTCACGTGAGTCGCTCAAGTTGAAAAGTGGGGAGGAAGGGCTGGCTGTTGGGGAAGAAGGGGGGAAGGGGAGGGGATGGAGGAGTACGAGTACGAGTAGGGGTACGAGTAGGAGTACGAGTAGGAGTAGGAGTAGGAGTAGGAGTGGGAGCTATTTGTCTTCCTCGTACTCGTACTCGTACTCGTACTCGGATTTCCGGGGATTCGAGTACGAGTACGAGTACGAGTACGAGTACGAGTACGAGTAGGAGTAGGAGTAAGAGTAGGAGTACGAGTTGGAGCTACCTGTCTTCTTCGTACGCGTACTCGTACTCGATCGGATCTTCACCAACATTTTCGGATCGTTGGATCAAGCGGGTGAGCATCGAGACAATTCGCTTCAAAGCCAACTTGCCTGAGTCATTCGAATCGTCGTCGATCGCACCGTAGACTCGCAACACGTCGTGAATCGACGCGCATTCCAAAGTGGACCCACGTGCGATTTCGAAGTAACGACTCTTTTCCTTTAGACTTTGCTTGCCGTTCCCTTCGGCGATATTGAGTGGAATCGACTGGGCGGCGCGAAGCCATTGATCGCGAGCAGGTCGATGGACGCCAACTAGGGACTTGGCCAAGGGGTATGCAAACGCAACATAACCGATCGATTGACGATAGACTTCCAGTCGTTCGTGATCAAACATCGGGTCGGTCATTATTGTTGGTCGTGTGGGTGGGGGATGGAGGGGGTGGAGTACGAGTACGAGTAGGAGTGGGAGTGGGAGCTATCTGTCTTCCTCGTACTCGTACTCGTACTCGGATTTCCGGGGATTCGAGTACGAGTAGAAGTAGGAGTAGGAGTTGGAGTAGGAGTTGGAGCTATCTGTCTTCCTCGTACTCGTACTCGTACTCGTACTCGGATTTCTGGGGATTCGAGTAGGAGTACGAGTACGAGTAGGAGTAGGAGTAGGAGTACGAGCTACCTTTCGTCTTCGTACTCGTACTCGATTCTTCCCTCAATCCATTGCCGATTGCGTCAAACTCTTCGCGTCGATCGTCTCATGCGCGACGTACAGTCGGTCGAGGAACCACAGCGCCAAGCCGAACAAGACCACCGCGGCGGGGATCATCACCCAGCCCGCGAAGTCGTGGGTGAGGTGCCGTGCCAAGTCGCTGTAGCCGATTTGGTACAGCAACCCGGTAAGAATGATTCTTCCCGAGTTGGCCAGCAACGCGATCGGCAAAATGGCGACTGCCAACAAAATCTTGATCACCAAGGGGCGGGGGAACAGCGTTAAGAATACAAAAGCCAAAGCCGCCACGCCAACAAAAATCCGCATCCCGCTGCAGGCTCGGGCAACTTCCAGCGTTTCTTCCCCCAGCAGGATGGTATTCCCCATCGCGATCGCCGGCTGCATCAGGCTTTGGAGCCCAAATACGCTGATTTTTGTGGAAATCGACTGCAATGGCAGGGCCAGTAAGTTCTCGAATCGATACGGAATCGGGACCATGAAAAACAGGAAAACGACGGCGGGGGACGCCCACAGGAAGAACCGCCAGCCCCCCAGCAACAGGACCAGGCCGCCGAGCCAAACGGGAATCGACCAGCCATCCAAGCTGAACATGAAATACTTCGCCGCGACCACCCGCATGACGCCAGCCAAGCCGATCAGGATCAGTCCGGGCCAGTACAAGTGCGGAGCGAACTCCGGCTTCTGGTCGCGTCGCTCCCACAACAAGAAGAGCGCCAGCGGCAATACCAGGAATCCGTGCGAGTAATCGGGAACCCGTTGCCATTCGCCCACCAGCTCGACGATCGTCGGCCAATACGACCAGACGAACGCCGCCAGTAGTGTGAGCCCAACTCCCCAGCGCAACGGTGAGCCCACCGGCGGTGCGGCGACTATTGCTTCCCGCGATTCTCTTTGCCGTCCCGCCGAGCGTCCATTGTCGCGTTGACCGTTGGAATGCCGGCCGCCACGAGCTTCACCGCTTCGAGGTTCGTTGCGGTTGCCCATTGCTTCAGCTCCAGCGTTCTGCTGTCGCGATCGCTCGTGCTTCTTTCCAGAACGCGTTCTATTTGGCATAAGTTAGTGGCAGGGGTTCAGGCCCGATCTCGGCGTGGGAAGAGGGTTGCCACGCGAACTGAAATCGACGGGCTGTTGCATAGCATTCGGGAAGACGCTCGCAGCAACGATCGCAGGCTCGCGGTTCACATCGGCTGCGACTGACGGCGATGGAGTGCCGCGTAAAGCGCGCACTCCGTCCCCGTGGGTGACACGCCCCGTAAGAAAAATGGAAGGCAAGATAGAAGCGGTGGGAGGTTGGAAGTGGCACGAAAAACGCTCGTTCAGCGAACGATGTTTCTGCGACCGAGGTCCATCCTAACAGTGGCAAGATGACTCTTCAAGTTTTGAAACGTGAAATCAACGTGAAGTACTCATGAAAGTGGTTAACGCTCGTCTTGTCGCACTTGTTCGACAAATTCCGCGCAGATTTTCTGTACTCAATTTTCCGCCAGAGTTCACCCTGTTTTGCCAAAAAAAGCCCAACGCCTGGCGGTGCTATCTTGTCGAAATCTTGACCGGTAACTAGGGCCCACCGGTCCGCGAAAGTCCCTTGCGCAGGTGGTTGAACGAATGGCGGAAATTCCGACCCGAACGGAAGGGGTAAATACGTGATCCAAAGTGCGACAGTGATCGGCAACGACCGTTGGACGAAAGACGAACCGACAGCAAACAAAATAATGTGCCGGAAAATTTTTCGAGATTGCCAGGAAGCCACTCGAGCGACGTTGCGCTGCCCCGTCGCTCGATGTCTTGGCGTCCTTAGCGTGGCGAGATTTCCAATTCCATTCTTCCCTTTCGGGCGGTCTTGAGGTCGTGCCATTTTCTTGCGCAAGAAATCCCGACGCATGTTCACTCTCCTCGGGTTCTGAGGGGAGAGTCGCACGCGCGGATGCGAGCGGAGAGGGGTGGAGAGAGGTTACTTCCCCAAGAATTGCAGGACCAGGAGCGTCACGTCGTCGTGGGGCTTCGCGTCGCCAACAAACGTTTGTAAATCCGCCAGGCATTCCGCCGCCAGTTGGGACGGCCCGAGTTCCGCTCGCAACTGAGCTGCTTGGGCGACGCGGGCTGCGCCGTACGGTTCGGCCGCCGAGTTCTCCGCTTCACTGATGCCGTCGCTATAGAGCAGCAAGGATTCGCCGGCGTTCAATTGAAAGTGCTGGGACGCAAAGGACTCGTCGTCCGCCAAACCCAGCGGAAGATTGGTCGAGTCCACTTCGGAGGGATGGTCGCCGGACACGACCAGCGGGCGGCAATGGCCGGCGTTGCACATTTCGACGCGGCCGAGCCGATCGGCTCGGCCGCGTCGAAATGTGCAACGC
>JBGSLW010000061.1:0-12049 GCA_041740495.1 Pirellulaceae bacterium | reverse complement strand
GGTCCGGTGTCCTGCGGTTGCGCGGAGTGGCCGGCCGCAGAATCCGCATTCCCGTCGGCCTCGGGAAACCGCGGTTGGGTGGATCCTCGTCTGCTCGGCCGAAGATTCAAGGGGGCGGGCGTGTCGGTAGGTTGAACGTGAATACTCCTCGGGGATCAACCCCGAGGCATCTCCACCGCAAAGCGGGAACGGGACGGAGCTGAATTTGACATTGGCTGCGATCGTGTTTTCACATTCATGCCTGTTCTGGCGAGTCTCCGTGCGCCACGATCGGAGGCGGCGCAATTCCTCTCCCCGGCCGCGTCCTGCGTCCGCCCCTCCCGCGGACACATGGTCATCCTAACCTTCCGCGGGAGGGTGAAAATGAATGTGAAAACATGTACACAGAGGACGGATTTCTGATAGCTCTCGTTCTGTCGACTATTTTTCTGCCCCGCATTTTTCTGTCCGACCTCGTCCAACTCTCGATGGACGCTGACATCTCCTTTCGGATTGCCGCACAACGCTTCCATCGTTCATTACGGCTTGGGTTTTCGATTCGGCAGGCGTACGATAGAGGGTCGGTAGCCGCCCTACCGATGGCGGTTTCGATTTCACGAATTTTTTCTAAGCGATGAAAGGGGTGCCATGGATCCCATCGATATTCTGGGTGATTTGTTGGGGCACAAAACGAGCAAGCCGAGTCGGGGCGGGGACATTCTGGGGGATATTTTCGGCCGCGCGTCGTCCCGTTCCGGTGGAAATCAGACGACCGAAAAGAGCTCGGACCAAATCCGCCGCGAGGCCGAAGAGCTGGAAGATTTGCTGAACGTGGCCAAACAACGATCGGACAGCCGGCGGAGCGGTTCGGCGAGCCAGACCCCGACAAACTACCCCAGTCCGCCCCCGACCAGGACCGCTCCACCCCGCTATGAAACTCGGCCGACGCCACCGACGAGTGCTCCCCCCTCGCCGCGAACTTACGACTCGGGGCCGACCCGCCCAACGACTGCGTCCAACAAAGATGAGCGGGCCGTGGTGCTGATCCGGGCGATGATTCAGGCCGCCAAGGCGGACGGGCAGCTCGATGCCTCCGAGCAGCAGAGGATCATCGAACGGCTGGGGAATCCGACGCGCGAGAGTATCGACTTCCTGCGAACCGAGTTTGCTCGGCCGAGTGACGTGACCGAGCTGGCCCGCAATGTACCGCTGGGGATGGAACAGGATGTTTATACGATGTCGCTGATCGCGATCGATCTGGACAGCGGCAAGGAGGCAAAATACCTGGTGGAACTGGGAAATGCGTTGCGATTGCCACAGGACGTCCGCGAAGGAATCCACCAGCGACTCGGCGCGCCCAGCGTTTACTAACGCCGGGCAGTAAGATCGACGCGAATGGTCCGACGCTGTTTGTTGTCCGGGTTTTGAACTTCCAACACGACTTGGTCCGCGGCGGCGGTGCGAATCAGTTCTCCCAACCGTTCGGCACTTGTGGCGGGATTGCCATCCACTGAGATAATGAGCCAGCCAGGTGCGAGGCCTGCTCGGGCCGCTGGGCTCTGGGGGACGACCTCCGTGACCTTGACGACTTCTTCGCCGGAAAGAAAGGCGAGTTCCCCGGTGACGCCTAACTTGACTCGGCGACCTGCCCCAACCCCTTCTCGCATTTCCGCGTTCCATTGCACTTCGACCGGCACATTCTTTCCGGTGCGGATATCGCGGACCAGGATCGACAGTTTTCCCGAGTTCCGGCGGAGCGCCGCATCCAGTTGATCGGGGCGGGAAAGCCGCGCTCCATCCGCCTCGACCAGGATGTCGCCGACCTCGAAGCCCGCTTGGGCGGCGGGACTCTCGGGCTTGACCGCGACCACGCGGAGCGCATTGCCGCCAGATAGGGGAACCGTTTCGGTGGTCAAGCCAACCAGGTCGGTTGAACTGCGTTGCTCGGATTCGGGAGCGCCTTCTGCGTCGGCCAGCCACTGGGCTCCGGCGGGTTCCCACATCCGATTGCCGCGTTGTTGCAACGAGGCGCGGACGACCGTGCCGGGGCGAGGAGTTTGCGGCGACTCCCCGCGCTCCGACGCTTCCAGATGGACATACACGAAATCGCCCGGGGCGGGAAAGACGACGCCGCGGTGGAGGTCTTCGATGCGGGCTGCCGCCGAGCGCTGCACCAGTATCTGCGCCACGTACGACTGGTCGTTGTAGATCGCCCGGTAGACGTTCACGACTTGCCCTTCGACGATCGCCAGGGCGGGATCGAGGGATCCTTGCGGAGCGATTTGCCCCCAACCGTTCGTTGGAAACAACAAGGTGGCTCCCAGGGCCAAACAGACACATTCAAATAAGAGCCTGTGAAAAAACCGTTCGGCCCCCGCGCCCTGCCCTCTCCGCCGCGGTAACGGAGAGGAAAACGGGATAAACTCAAAGGGGTTCGCCAATAGGTTCGGGATGAGATTCATTGTGGCCATCCTTCGTCTAGAATTTGTCGGGAAAGGTCGCCCGGCAAGAGAAAATGTATCCCGTCTGCCCGGACCCAAACAGCAACGTCCAACCGTGGATTGTACTGGTCGGACGCCGGATCAGTACAGCATCCCGCAGCGAGGGACCGGTTCTAGCGGTGAAAGGCCGGCGGGTGGGGGACGACAATTTGCGCTTGGTGGGGAGCGATTCCGATTTGGACGGTCGCCCCGCTGTTGAATTCCAAGTAGTCGTCCTCGATTCCATCGCTGAAAATGGTGCCCCCTTCGGGCATCAAGCTCTCCAGAATCAACTCGGATTTCGAATCCACAACGCCCGCCACAAGATTCGCTTGGGAATGGCGGCTGGCGAATGGTTCGCGGACGACCCATGCCAGGCGGCGGTCGTGCCAGTTCAATCGAAGTGGCTTACCGCTGCTGCCGCCGGTCCAATCGGCGACTCCCCGGGTCATATTGAAAATGCTCGACAGCCAGCCGGTCGAGCCGGCGCCGGTGGCGACGATCACTCCGCTGCTCGATTGGGTCTCGCTCTTCTTCGAACTGATCAAATTGTAGCGGGCGGAGACGTGGGTCCGGCGACCAATAAACAAGTCGTTGAACGCCAGCATTTTCTGGCCGTCGTTGAGACGTGCCTCGGCCATCGTTACCTGGCGGATATGTGCTTTCTGGGCCAACACGGCCTCGACCGCAGCTCGGGCTTGCGGCACTTGGTAGGGGAGCAACACGCCGTCGTTCCGTTGCGGGTCTGGATTGACGCCCACAATAGGCAGCTGGCCGACGTACTTGGCGGTGGTTGGCAAATTGCTGGTTGCAAGGCGCCGCGAAATTCGACTGAGGCTCTCAACCGAACTTGGGCACCTCCAGTTGCACGCCTCCTTGCAGTGCCGACTGGTGTGCCACGATTCCGGGGGCGGTCATTGCGATCGAGGCCTGGATGTCGATCGCCGGTTCGCGCTGTTCGACGAGCGCGTCGATGAACTCGGCGGATAGGATCGCCGAGCTTCCTCCATGTCCGCTGTCGTGCCGCATCGCAGGGGGCAATCGCTCGGACTCCCAATAGTTCGGCACATTCCAGGGCTGCCAGCCGCCGTCGATCTTTCGCATCGCCTGCGGCTGGCCCGCCGAGTTGTCCATGAAGCAAGACATCTTTTCGCCCAGCCATTGGGCACGTTCCCCGTGCGCGGCAATTTGCCAGCACACGGCAAAACGGCAGATGTTCCCTTGATCGGTCACCCCCAATGCGAACTCATTGTCGAAAGGATTGCCATACGCATTCTCCTCGGCCGTGGGAAAGTCCTCACCGACCCGCTGGCCGATACAGGAAACCTTGACGATCCGCTCGCCCGTTACGCCGACCAGAAAACCGAGGGAATGCGTGGGGTAGAGCATCGGAGGGAAACCGAACCGCCACGAATTGAGCCCTTGCCAGCGAGAAAGCGAATTCTTCCGGGCGCCGATGCCGGGGTGATAGTATTCGACCTCGGAAAAGCAGAGTTTGCCAAACTCACCCCGCTGGTAGGCTTCGCGGGCAGCGATACACGGCTGCCGATAGTAGCTCGATTCGTGCATCATGTAGGTCGCCCCCGACCTCCGTTTGGCTTCCAGCAGTTGGCGCAGCTCTTCGAGCGTGATTCCTGCGGGACAGGCGCTGACCACGTGTTTGCCGCGTTCCAAGCACCACAGGGCGTGCTTCGCGTGGCTGGGGGCATCGGTGAAAATCGCTACTGCGTCGAACTGATCGGCGGCCCGCTCCAGCATGATTTCCAGCGACGGAAAGACGTTGGAGCAGTGATACGCTCGTACCAGGGTTTGTCTGCGATCCTCCACCAGATCGGTGACCGCGGTGACCTCACAGTGGGGATGTTCGTGCCAATGATGCGCCGCGCCAAACCCGCCCCCGACGACAGCAAGGCGAATTCTCCCGGAACGGCGACGTGGATGGGCTGCAAGTGGGCAAAGGCCCAGCAGCGTGCCCGCCGCCGCCGCGCTGGTACTTAACAGAAATTGGCGTTTCGACAGTTCAAATTGAGCCAGCATGGCACGTCTCCGAGCAACATCAGGGCCCACTCGACGCGTCGGGGCCATGGTCTTTGATTACAAATTTGGATTTGGTGAAGTTCAGGCTCATGGATTCCATGGGAGTGTCCCCACCACCCGAGACCGAATAGCTGGAGATTAGAGCGTTTTCCAGCTCCAAGCGCAAATACTCGTGCAACCCGCGCTGTTCGGTTTGCAGAAAAGCGATGGTTACGGATTTGCCTGTTCCTTGAACCGACTCTTGAAACAAGCGCGTGCTGGCAATGTCGAAGTTCTTGGTCACCACGACTTCGCTGATATTCGGGGTGACTGCCTCGCGTTGTGAACTCTGCCCCCGCCCCGTCGGATGGTGGATGGCACGACCAGTTCCAAACTGAGCCGACTGCAGTTCGATCCAATGCGGATGCTCTTTGGTGTGGATGGTGCCCGGGATTCCCGGGAATCGCATGTAGATTGGCACGGAATACCCCCTTCAAAAACCGGTGGCTCGACTTTATCTCCCTGTGAATTAATTGTAAACGTCGCCCCCCAGCTCCGCGCCGCAGAAAAAATCCTCGGATTCCTAGATCAGAGAAAATACAGCGCCCCCCCACGTGCGAGTTACAGCCGGACAGATGGCCATTGTCTTCACCCTCCCGTCCGCGGGAGGGTCGGACATAGGAGGCGGACGGGTGAAGGCCAGCGCGGCGCTGATTCGGCAGGGGGACATAGTCAAGCTGCCATGCGATTCGTTGGCTAAAATCCGCAGCCGTCTTTCCCCAATAACGCCACCGCCTTGCCGCTCACCGCAACTAAGTGTACTATGTCTTTAGTACACACCATTAGAGCTTGAGACCTGAGGAGTTCGGTCGATTCAGCGGGGCTTCGATTCGTGTTCAGGGCGGAGCTCTTACGACAAATCTGCTCGATTATTTGTATTGGTTGATGTTCGGGCGGACAAGGAGCTCCTGCCTCAAGCCGCGAAGTAGCGAATGTTGAGCGCGCTGGTTTATATTCCTTGCGAACGTCAATCACCGTCAGCCGAAGGCGGTGGCGAGTCGAATCAACACCTGGGAATTCAATTGCGTACGCCTTCAGCTGACGGTTCGATTTCTATAGGCCGTGTACGGTTATGAGATCTCGTTACGGTGAAGCCTTGAGCGGCACACTATGAAACCGGCATCGGGGAAACCAGCTTCGGGCTTTGCAATCATTCTGCCGCTGGCGGTGGCTAGTGGGCTGTTCGTTGACTGGCGAAGCGCCGTGGCGCTGCAAGCGGGTGATGCTCGCGAGTCCAACCTCGTGTACGACGCGCGGGAGACCGCACCCGCGAAGACGCGGCTTCGCGAATTGTCGGCCACGGCGCCCGAGCATTGGGATGTGGCCGCTGTCCGGCAAGGTCTGCCCGATCACGCCGAGTTGCGGTTCGCGACATTTGGCGGTGAGAACAGTCGCCTGGTTGCAATTGCGGTCGATCCCGCTGCAGAAACGTTATGGATCGATCGGAATCGGGATCGGCGTTGGAGCGACGACGAACGTGTGGCGGCGACCCATCCGCATGACTGGCGCACGACGCTGCCGGCCGAGTTCGTGACGGGCGTGAACCGGTACTACCCGGTTGACCTCACCGTACAACTCGAGTGGGACCCGATGAACCGCACATTGCGGTTGGGCACGGTTGGTGCGATGCGCGGCGTGACCGAACTGGCCGATCAGCAGCTCGAGATCGTGCGGACCGACGAAAACAGTAACGGTCGCTGGCTGGATCCAGAAGACCGCGTCTGGATCGACTTCAACCGCGACGGCCGGTTTGACCTGTTCAACGAACGATTTGCCGTTCAGGCGATTCTGGTGCGGGGAGGCCAGCGCTTCGTGGTCGCCGCGGATGAAATGGGCGAGCTGTTTTCTCTCAACGACCAGATCGCGATGGGATTTCTGGCTGTGAAGTTCGACCTCGAGGACGCCGCTGCGACGATCGACGCCGCGGAAGTCGACCTGGTTTCGCGGGAGGGAGTACCGGTTCACCTCGACGCGGTCGACCGGGAATTCGAAGTCCCTGCGGCCGATTACCGGGTGACACGTGTTTACTGTTCGGTTAACTCGGGAGCTTCCACCTACACGTTCCATTTTGCCCGGGATGCGACGAAACTGCCCGAGTGGATATCGGTACGGGTGGGCGAGTCGACCGGCTTTGATCCGCTTGGCGAGTTGACCTTGAGTGCCGGTCGGAATGTGCAACGCGACGCGACGGCGGCGATTGCGATCCAACCGTGGCTCGGCACGGCCACGGGACTTTACCTGTCAGCATCGAAGGTGGGCACGCTGTTTCCGAATGAGCAGAACTCCGCTGCGGTGACCTCCTATGTCAACCGCAAGCGATTCGACGTGGCGAACAGTGGATTCTTGTGAGGTGCGTTTTGTCCGGTCTCGGTGCGAGTTCCGGAGCATGTCGAACTGTCGCAGGTCCATTCGGTCATCGAATTTGACAGCGGACCGATCCAAGGCGAGTTGGTAGCCGAAGCCCGCGAGCAACGGGAGTGAGTTTGCAATCGGCAATCGGAGCGCACGCACAGTTCCGTCAGATATTGCAGGCAGCCCGACGTGTCGGGGACGAAAGATAGGGAGGATTGTCGATGTACGCTTCGCATTGGCTCATGCTGGCGGTTGTTTGCGGATTGATCTCGGCGGGCGATTCCCAAGCGAACGCCCAAACGGACTCCACCCACGACGCCTCCGACATCCGTTGTTCTGGCGTGGTGGTGGACGAAGGCGGCGCACCAGTATCCGGCGCCGACGTCTTTTTTTGTTCGACTCCGGCAACTTGGATCGGTGTGTGCGCCAATCCTTGGCCAGTCGCGTCGATGGCTTCCCCGACCAACGCCGAGGGGCAGTTTGAGTTTAGTTTTCGCCGAGACGATCGACGATTCTTGTTCGGCCACTATGCGACCTTGGTGGTCCAAAAACAGGGATTCGCTCAAGTCACGCAGCGCGTACACTATTTCCGGCTGATGGTCGACTTGCCGCTGCAGATCTCCTTGCCATCGAGCGCGGGTCGCCCGGTGAAAGTCGTCGATTATCGCGGCGAGCCGGTCGTTGGAGCCAAGGTTTGTGTCTGTTCGAGTGGCAGCGCTGCAACGCCGTTGGAGATCGCTACACGGTTCGAATCCGTCACCTCGGACGAAGGCTTGGTGGTCGTCGAAGGGCTAACCAGTCAATCCGTTCCGCTACTTTACGTTCGTTCGAACGTATGCGGCAATCAGTGCGTTCGATGCCAGTTCGACGGGGGCCAATGGATCGCTCGGTTGCAGGAGAGTTTCGATCGCGACCTACAGATTGAGCTACCCAGCGATGCCACGAGCGACCGACTGGGGGAGATTGAAGTCCGGACGATCATCCCCATCTCAAATTTTACACCAAGCACTCAGGTGCCAATCGAGTTCGCTTGGTCCTCGGCTCGGGCGGATTCCACTGGTCGGATTCGGTTGCCAAAAATCGTCGGCGCCACAACCGCGCTACTGGATACGAAGGTGCCGGACGAACTCGGTTTCCAACCGAACATGCGGATGGTGGCGCCAGGTTGGGCGGAAAAGTCGACCGAACCACTCAGGATTCCGTTCCGCCGTGCAATTCCAATCCACGGCCAAGTGGTATCCAGCGTCGACGGGCGGCCTCTGACCAATCTGGTGGTTGGTACGTTTTCGACCAACGTCGTGACCGCGACCGATCAAGAGGGTCGCTACGAGCTCTCGATTGCCGAGGGGAATGTCTTCGATTACACGGTGCGCGATCCGTTTGGCGATTACCAAATACCGTCGACGGTGTACATGCGAGTGAGTGGATTGGTCGGTGTCGAGTCGATCGAAGAAAAACCCGTTGCGATGCTCCCCTGCCCGCTGCTCCGCGGGACGGTGCGCGACAGGGAAGGCAACGCGATCGCCGGAGCCACCATCAAGTGCCAAAAAAAGAAAGACTTTTATGTGTACGACACCGTGTCGTTTACCAGCGATGCGAACGGCGAGTACACACTTCGTGGCTTGGCGTCGGGCGACGTGATCGAATTAACGGCGATTGTTAATCCGTTGGCAACCGATGAAACGAAGACGGTTTCGGTGGGCGGCGACGCCAACCTCGACCTGGTTATCGAACCGGCCGAGTTCTTGCGGTTCCACGGAACGGTTACCGACTCGAACGGTTCTCCAATCGCTAACGCCGAAGTGGCACTCAGCCGGGCCAATGTCTTCCAGGCGGAAGGTCAGGACATGGAGCAGATGTCGCCAGCGCCGCTAATCGATGGCGCACCTTCAATCCTCACCAACACATCCGGCGAGTTTCTGAGTTCTGAAACGGTGGAATGGAGACGCAAGGTTCAGGTCAAAGTCCAGGCAGCCGGGTTTCTCGAGTATTGTTCCCCCTGGTTAGACGTCGACGATTTGCCTCGGTCCGGCGATCGGCTGACTGCCGCGCGGTTGGTGTTGACGCGCGAACCAGACGCGCGATCGACGCTTGTTTCCGTAGTCGACGCTGAAGGGAATCCGCTGCCAAGTGCCAAAGTCGTCTTTGTCGGCGCCCTCACCGGGGCAGTGCGTGGCACCACGGACGAGAATGGGCGAACGTCGATGCAGGTCAAACGTGGTTTGCAAGTCTTCGCCGTGGAATCCGCCGACTTGCGGCACCATTTTCAGACGATTGACGCGATCGACGACACCTTGGTCGTGCGCATCAATTCGTCAGAATCGCAGGCGGATGCGCGGATTCCAGCAAGCCTGAACACGGCCCAACGATGCCGCGATGTCGCTGCCCGGTGGTTGCAAGAGTTCGCGGATCTTTCGCTCAAGGAATCGTCCTTGTTCAGAATTCGGAATTTGCTGGGACTGCAGGCCGTCGCCGATCCGGAGGGCTTTCGAAATTGGATGAGGCCGGATTCTGGACTCCAGGACGCGATTCAAAACGGAGAACTGGCGATTTCGCTTCTAAGCGATGTCTCAAGTCGGGATACCTCAGGGTTTCTGCGGCTTCACGATTTGTTGATCCCGGCTCAGCCGGCCAAAGAACCCGACCCGCGCACGAGACTGTTTATCGAGATCGAACAGGCGGGCAAGCTGCACGACGCGGACGAGCGGCTCGAACACCTAAGCGAATTGGTAATCCGTTGCCGCCAGCTTTCAGGGTCCGACCAGACGATCGTGTTCGGGCAACTGGCAGGTGTCTTGTGGCGAAATGGCCATCGCGAGGAGGCGCGCAGCGTTTTGCGCGAGGCGCGCGAACTGAATCCGGCGCTCGACGCCACAGAACGCGGTACGGAGAACCTCGCGGGAATCGGCCGACGATTCGCCTCGATCTACGCGATCGTCGATCCACAAGAAGCATTTCGCCTGATCGAATTGACGTGCTACAAGGAGGAGATCGACACGTACAAGATGGCGGCGTTGGCGTTCGTTTCCGAAAGTGATCCTGAGCAGTTCGTCGAACTGACGAAAGACCTCAAGAAGGAAGCAGTCACCGGGTACTTCGATAGCATATTAAATTCGCTGGCGCTCGACGAATTGTCCGCGGTCGAGCGAATCGCGGATCTGTTACCCGAAGGCGACGTGAGGTGGAAATTCATGGCATCGGTCGCGGAACGATTCGCGAGTAATCCGAAGATGCGCGGCGAGCTGCCCTCTTGGTTCCGCCGGATTTTTGAAACGCTCGACCGCTCCTCCTACCAGTCCTACTACGAATCGCCCGCGGTGGTCGCCGCAGGTCTGACGCACACGGCGCAATCCGTCAGTCCCGCGACAGCGGATCGTGCAATCTTCAGTGCGCTGTGGTGTTACGAACCGAACGATTTTGACCAACCGAAGATCGTGTTGTCATCCATGGCCCAGTCGATCTCCGTCGCCCGTCCTACACTGGCGCGGGCATTGATCGCGCCGCTGTTTGAAGAAACCTCATGGCTTCACGCTTCCAGCTCTCCGTTAGTATTTTATCGCTGTCCGCCCTTGCGGGCTGCGTGCCGCGTAAATCTCGATTGGGGCATCGAGCTGCTGGAACGATTGTGGGCGACTCGGCTGCGAGGAAGCGTCTCTCAGCGACTGGCAATCGCGGTGGTCGCCGCGTCGGAGTTGCAGCGGAGGATCTTCGAAATTGAAGATCTGGAGCAAAGTGGTCGAGACTGAGTCGAGAAATCGGCTGGTCTCTCATAATGCTGCGTAACTGTCCTTTTCATCTGTGTACGCGATCGGCGAACTCAAGGCCGCACGACGCGGCCTGTCTTTTTCACCCTCCCGTCCCCGGGAGGGTCGGACGCAGGAGGCGGACGGGGAGGGTCAGGGAGCGATAAAGTGAACACTCCACTTGCGCCCCCCTCTCCGCCCGCTTCCTTGCGGGCGACTCTCCCCCGAAGACGGGGGAGAGTGAAATTGCATCGTAAAGTCTCGAAACAGAAAACTCACTACTCACGAAGACGGGGGAGAGTGAAGTTGATTAGCGAGTGCACCAATATGTAGTGCTACTGAACTCTAACGTTGACCGTTTTTCTTCGCACCTCGCATCTTCTTCATCCCTGAACCTGTTCGTTGCCGCCGGGTAAACTCAGGCGATTGTCCGGCAGCGTTGACGATCGCCTGGGCGACTGAATCGACATCGCGTTCCACATCTTCTGCCGCGAACCGGATCACCGTCCAGCCAAGCTCACGCAAGCGAGCGTCGCGGTGCAAGTCGCGGGATACCGTCACGTCATGGCAGTCGCCATCGACTTCAACTATCAGCATTCTCTCCGGACACGCGAAATCGACGAACCAACATTCGATGGGGTGTTGTCGACGAAATTTCAAATCGCAAAGTTGCCGGGCCCGCAAAATGCTCCAGAGGAGGCCTTCAGACCGCGTTTGGACTTCCCGAAGTTTTCGGGCGCGGAGAGTCGTGGGCGAATGGGGTTTGCGATCGGACACGAAGGCCCTCCCCTCGCTGCGCTCGACCCTCCCTGAGGGAGGGTGAAGTTAGAGACGCTTGAAAGTATGGACGTAACGACACAGCCGTCTTGGCCAACGGACATATAGTGTACACATGTATACTAATGCAACAACTTGGCCGAACTGACGCGAAATGTATTCTAACGCTTCTAAATTTTCGTAGGTTGCTCAATTTCTCCCCAACGCGTTTGCGATACGGCAATTCGCCTTTCCGTCCGCGAGAGGTCGGGACGCACGACGCGGCCTCGCATTTTCACCCTCCCGTCCGCGGGGGGGTCGGACGCACGGAGGCGGACGGGGAGGGCTGAGGGTGCGCGGGACATGGAGCCGTTCGCTTGCGCCCCCCTCTCCGCCCGCTTCCTTGCGGGCGACTCTCCCCCGAAGACGGGGGAGAGTGAAGGAAGGTGGGGGAGAGTGAAATGAGGGCGTCATGGGCCGCGGGCCGAATCGGAGCGGACTCGGGCAAGAGCAGGAGGACGGTTGCTTGAACGGACGGTGACAAGTGTCGACAATGTGGAAGAGGCAAATTCGATCGGCGAGGCGGGTGAAGATGAAGGTTTCAACAGGCACGGCAATGGCGATGGCGGCGATGTTGTTCGCGGCGGGCGCGGCGCAGGATGA
>JBGSLW010000060.1:0-20024 GCA_041740495.1 Pirellulaceae bacterium | reverse complement strand
GCTACTCGCTCGCGTCGAATCGCGCGAATTCCTGGAATCGCTCCCTGCTGTCGAACGCCCCGCCTGGCGATTGGCGATCGTCCAGGCCCGTTGGCGCCGCGGCGATGCGGCGGGTGCGCTCGAGTCCGCCCAACAGATATTGGGCGAGTTTCCCCGCGACCTGTCGCTCCGGCAGAATCTGGCTCGCACGCTGGGTGACTCGAGCGAACCTCGTCCGGCGGACTTCGCGTTGTCGCTGTGGCGTTCCATTGCCGCCGGGACACCTCCGCAATCGGATGCCTGGTTCGAGGCGAAGTACCACGTTGCACGACTACTGGCCCAAACCGGATCCCGCGACGAAGCCGAAACGATGTTGCGGTACCTGCAAGCGGTCCCCCCCGGCTGGGCCGACTCCACGCGAGCCGCCGATTTCGAAAAACTGCTCACCGAAGTTTCGCAGTAGTCCGCAGAGCGGCACGACCCTTCGCGTCGTGCCACTCTAGAATGGATTGGCCAAGAGGCGACGGGAACGGCGGTCGGTCCGGACGATTTGCAAAGCCCACGCAGCCGTGACGATAGCACCCAAACTCAGGACAAATTCGCCGAGAAACATTTTTTCACTCCATTTTTTGGATAGGAGTGAATCAATGCACGCGCCGTGCCAATCGATGTGGCGATGGTGGGGCGCACGAATCGTGCGGCAATTCCCGGCCGACATTTGCAAAATTCCGCGCTGTGACGTTGCCGGCGTGTCATCAGTCTGAGTCGCCGGGCATCCAGTTGACGACAACTACCGTCGCCGCGGCGCAAAAGAAAACGGCCCTTGCGGGCCGTTGGGAGACTTGGAGTTGCCAGCCGTTTTCCGCCTGCCTAGTGCGGCGCGCGGACCGGATAGACTCCGAATTGGTAGGTTCCGGTCGGCCAGTACGGCTTGGGTTGAAAGGCGCTGGGATCGCCGGCGCCCCCCGCGTACTCGCGGCCGAACTGGTGATAGATCGGCAGGCTCTTGGTTTGGGCCACGCCCCAGTTGTATTCCGATTGGAAGCTGGCGGTCGGTGGAACAACCAACGCAGTGGGGACTCCCCACCGCCAATACGAGTAGTTGCAATGCCAAGGGTTGGCAGCTGCTTGATTCTGATTCCACTGATTGATCCGCGTCGCATCGATCCCCGCCTTGCTATAGGCGTAATGCGGCTTGGGGGAGAAGTGGTCTTGATGGGCGTACATCGCCCGTTGATGCGGCAGCGGATAACCGTGGGGCCCCACGCACTCGGCAGTAATCGGCCCTGAGAATCCGCTGGAGTAACCGCCGCTGCTGCCGCAGAATCCCGTTGCGGTCTGTGCGACCGACTGGCTGGCCGCCCACATGCAACAAGCCGCGGTCATTGCCAAAGTCATCATCTTCATCGTTCGGTTCCCGTCGAAAGCGCTAGGTTGGGGGTGGATCGTGGAGTCTTCGTGGTTCAGGCGGCCCTACTGGCAATTGCCGCCGGCACAATCGCCGCCGGCGCAGTTGCCACCGGCGCAACCTGCCCCGTGGTGGTGATGCAGCAGGCCGTGGCCATGCAACCGGCAACCGTGGGGCCCGCATCCGGCATGACCGCAGCCGATCCCGTTGCCGTTGCCCAGGCAGTAATGCATGTTGGCCAGCTTGGAATGCAACTTTTGGGAGATCGCCCAGTTGTGTGGCGACGGACCGTAGTGAGTGCATCCGGCCTGCCAAACCACGGTCGTCTTATTCAGGCCATACCCGCCAGGGTATTCGCCGCAATCGTCGCGGTAGAAGGTCTCGGGGGACGCGTAGTAGTTGTAGTAGTTCCGCGAATGTTCGTACATGTGCTCGTGCGGCATCAGCGGCTGGTAGGTGTAATAGGTATGGCCCACGTTTTGAGGGACGTAGTGGGGGGCGGGGTACATCCCGGCCTGGACCAGACTTGCGCCCGGCTTGGTGTAGTAGTTGTACAAGAAGTTGGACGCCAACGGCGTTTGGTCTTGAGCGACGAGGTGCGCGCCGGCGGCGATCGCGACGATCGCGGTCAGGCACAGGATTCTCGCGACTTTCATGGGAACACTCCTTGATCCACAAAATGGCAATGGCTGGGCGGTGATCGGGTGGGGTGCGCACGTCCGCCAGCGTGGATCGCCGTGGCGCTTCCGGGGCGGAGCAAAACCCTTGGATGTGTTACTCGACCATTCCGCATAAGCCGTATGAGTGTTTTGGAAGGCCCGATTCTTCAATTCCTGCGAGAGTGCCATACAATCGTCAAAACCGTCTGGGCCTCAAATGGCCCGGATGGTAAAATCAGCCCAGTTTATGCAGTTTGACACGGGTGCTCAGCGGTCAGCCGCAGGCGGAAGTCCGCGGCTGGCGGTTCAACATCGACGCGGGAACGATGGTTTGCGGTGGAATCAGCGATGCCCCAAAACGAGATTGAGGGAGTGGTTGGCCTTGAGTGAAACGGAATCGACGACTGTAGGCAAGAAGCGGGTCACCGCGGAAGCACTGGCGACCAAACAGCGCGATATATCGGTCAGCGAGTTTTTTGCGAAGAACCGGCACCTGCTCGGGTTCGACAACCCCCGCAAGGCCTTGTTGACCACGGTCAAGGAAGCAGTCGACAACTCGTTGGATGCCTGCGAAGAGGCGGGGATTGTCCCGGAAATCTGGGTGCACATCCAGCTGGTTGGAGACAACCGATTCAAGGTCGGCGTGCAAGACAACGGCCCGGGGATCGTCAAGAAACAGATCCCCCTGATTTTTGGGAAGCTGTTGTACGGCTCCAAATTCCACCGGCTGCGGATGAGTCGAGGCCAGCAAGGGATTGGGATCAGCGCGGCGGGGATGTACGGCAAACTCAGCACCGGGAAACCGGTGAAAGTCGTCTCCAAGACCGCCGCGAAAAAGCCGGCCCATTACTACGAAATCGAAATCGACACTCGCAAAAACGTGCCGGAAATCCACAACGGCAAAGGGGAAGGGGAAGATATTCCGCCAGGGGACAAAGGCCTGGCGTATATGCAGAAGAATGGCATCGAGTGGGTTGCGCACTATCCGGCTCTCGACGGGGAGCGATCGCGCGAGATCGCCAGCGGGACGCGAGTCACCATCGAACTGGAGGCCCGCTACCAGCGAGGGCGCGGCAGCGTCGACGAATACTTGTTCCAAACAGCGATCGCCAACCCCCACGTCACGATCCATTACCTGGATCCGGAAGGCCACCAGACGGACTATCTGCGGGCCAGTGAACAACTGCCGCGCGAGCCGAAGGAAATCAAGCCGCACCCGTACGGGGTCGAACTGGGACGGTTGGTGACGATGTTGCGCGATACCAAGGAATCGACGCTGGCGGGTTTCCTCACCAGCTCGTTCTCTCGCGTCAGCGGCCAGGTTGCCCGGCGGATCTGCGAAACGGCCAAGCTCAGCACACGGGCCTCCACCAAACGCATTGGCCGGGAAGAAGCCGACCGCTTGTATAAGGCGATTCAGGAAACCAAAATCTCCGCCCCCTCCACCGATTGCATCGTGCCGATCGGCGAAGAGCTGGTCAACAAGGGCTTGCATCAGGTGGTCCCCGGCGAGTTTTATGCGTCGGCCACGCGTCCCCCCGCCGTGTACCGCGGGAATCCGTTTCAGATCGAAGTCGGGTTGGCGTACGGCGGCGCCGCCGCGCTCGAGAAGGTCACGCCGGAAATCCTCAGCGAACTGCTGGCGCAGAGCGACGCCCGCACCCTCAAACAGTTTCTGGTCAACACGTTCGACGGGCTGGGAAATGACGCCGCGGAAAAAATCATCAAGGAGGCTGGATTCGCCGCGCGGCAGTCCCCCTCCAAGCTTAAAAAGTCCGAAATCCTGGAGCTGCACGGGGCGATGACCAACGTCAACCTGGCCGATACGCAGTCGATGCAGGTCCTCCGCTACGCCAATCGAGTCCCCCTCCAGTTTCAACCGGCGGCTTGTGCGATCACCCAAGCGGTCGCCCGGATGAACTGGCGCCCCTACGGCCTTAGCCAGTCGCGCGGCGGCTTGCCCAGCGGCCCAGTCACCCTGATGGTCCACATGGCCAGCGTCTGGGTTCCATTCACCAGCGAATCGAAAGAGGCGATCGCCTCGTACCCCGAAATCGAAAAGGAGCTGCGATTGGCCCTGCAAGCGGTCGGCCGGAAGCTGGGAATGTACCTGCGGTTGCGATCCAAAGTCCGCCAAGAGGGGGAACGCCGGAGCATCTTTCTGAGGTACTTGGGGGAAGTCGCCCAGGCGGTCAGCGAGATCAACGGGTTCGACCGGAGGAAGCTGTACGATCGCCTGTTGCAAGTGGCCAAGCGCAAGACCGTGGAGGCCGATACGCAACTCGATGACCGCGGACGGCGGCGGATGGATGGCGAGGAGGATTTCGGCGATAACGTGCTGATCGTGGAGCAGTCGCCGGAGGACCTCTTGGCTTCCAGCGAGTCCAATGGCCAGGCTGGCGGTTCGCGGCAATTGGAGCTCGCACTCGACGCACCCGCCAGTTCGCCCGCCCCGCGTCGCAAAAAATAATCGACATCGCTTTACCCCCACCTCCCGACCTGCCCGATCCGAGCGAACATGGCCAAGAAAAAGAATACTGTACGTGTGTCCACTAGTAGCGAGAGCAAGCGTATCCCCTTTGCGCAGCTTCCCCCGCGCGACAAGAAGACGATGAAGTCGCTGGTCGGGCTGGCCGACGGCGTGGTGCAGACCGCCGAACGCAGCCGTCCCCCGCACCTGGACATTCCCTCGCGCTCGCTCAGCAACGTCCGCTTCAACCAATCGAGACGGATCATCGAAATGGGGAGCGGCACGAACCGCCGCGAACTGTTCAACCTGTCACAAGCCAAGGCCTATATGCAGACGCTCCTGGTCAGCTCCGGCTGCAAGCAGCTGATCGAACAGGGGAAGACCACCAGTTTGCGGGGACTGTACTACATGCTGAAGCACACGATCGAGGGGACCAAGGAGGAGACGTTCGACGAGCAATCGGAGTCCGATACGATCATCGAAGACTCCGAGGTCGCACTCGATGTATTGCGCGAAGAATTGCATCTCTACGCCAAGAGCGCGGGTTCGATCGCCGGTCCGATCACCCTGGTCGACAGCGGCGACGAAATCGATTGCTCGCGGATGGGGAGCGGCGGCTACACGATCCCCTCGATCTGCGAACCGGAAATCGTGCAGTTCAAACAGAACGAGGCCAAGTTCATCCTGCATGTTGAAAAAGACACGGTCTGGCGGCGGTTCAACGAAGACAAGTTCTGGATCTCGCACAAGTGCATTTTGACCCACGGCGGTGGGCAGCCCCCGCGCGGCGTGCGGCGGCTGCTCCATCGCCTCCACCACGAACTGAAGCTGCCCGTGTATTGCCTGTTGGACAACGATCCCTGGGGATACTACATCTACAGCGTGATCAAACAAGGCTCGATCAACTTGGCCTACGAATCCAAGCGGATGGCGATTCCGGAGGCGAAGTACTTGGGCCTCCGCAGCAAGGATTACGAGCGGTGCGGACTGTCCACCAGCGTCCAGATCAAGCTGAACGAATCCGACACGAAGCGGGCCAAGCAAATCGCCAAGTACCCCTGGTTCGAGAAAAAACCTGCCTGGCAAAAGGAAATCCAGGCGATGCTCAGCAACGGCTTCAAACTGGAGGTCGAATCGCTGATCAGCAAAGACATCAGCTACGTCACGGAAGAGTACGTGCCGGCGCGGCTGAAGGACCGCGACTTTTTGGATTGAAGCACGGGGCGGGGGGCGCCGCCGCACTTCGGACGAACGATCTATCCTCGTCGGAACTTTGCCCCCAGACGTACTCAACCCTCACGCTTCCCTCTCCCCCGGCGGCGGGGAAAAGGGAATTGCGAGAGGCCCTTGGGGCATACCATCGGAACCTGTACGCCCTCAGGCTTACCGACCTTTCAACGTCCCGGAATATGCCTGGTTGTTGTACTGCAGCGTGATCACGGTCCCGGCGTCCAGATTGGGGACTTTGTCTCCCTCGTTTGTGTCGATATCGATGATGCCGCGGCCGAACGAATCGACGGTGAACGAACCGAGAGTGATTGCCCCGCGGGACGTCGTGGCTAATACGACACCACTCGTTCCCGGCTTTGCTTGTTCCAGTTGAAAATTGAATTTGTAACGATTGTCGCGCTGGCGCTCTTCATAGGTGCAATGCGCCTTGATTCCGGACAAGGATGCGGCCAGCCGGGTGCGGTCTTGGGCTTGAGTGGAAGCAGCCAGCGAAACGGAGGCGACGGTGACCAAGCAAAGCGCCAACGGCAACTGATAACATCGGGACAGAAACATCGTGGACTCCTTAACCAGAAAATGCAGATAGTTCGACTCGAGCAGATTGCCGTCAGGCTTCCTCTGCTCTGTACCTATCCTGAGGAGCAGCATTTGGCGGTCGGATCCGCCAAATTATTTCGAACCCCCGCGCCTCGATATCGGCGAATCGCCTGGAGGCTTAGAGTCCGTTGGTCGGATTCCAATACCACGTATTGGGATCGGTCAACGGCGGAGCGGCCGTGGGTTCGTTGGCGACAGCCACCAATTTGCCCGCGACATAGATATACGGCTCGCTGGAATGATTCCCACCCGGATAGCAGAATTCGTTTGGGTTCTCCGAACAGGGTTGAAACGGAAGGCTGGTGACATCCACCAATTCAGGCCCGGTCGGTTCATCGATATCGGTACCTTCCAAATCAAAGTCGATCAGCACGGGCACGGAAATCGAAGAGTCGATGACGAGCTCAGTCTTAACCAGATACGTCCCGGGCCGGAGCACTACCGACTGTCGAGTCCGTGTCTCACCGCTTACTGTCATTCCCCGATAGACGACCTGGCCAACCTCGTCAAAAATCGTCGCCCAGACATTGTGCGCAAGTCCCAGCGCATCCCCTTCCGCCGTCAATCCCAAGTGAAACATCTCAGTTCGGGCGACGAACAGGTTGTGGTAGGCAACCGGCTGATCCCAACTGAGCGTCCCCGACGCGAACAACTGAGGTTGGAGCAGGGTTCCTCCGACGCGGACTTGCAAGCGGTAGTTGCCAACGGCGAAGTCGGGTGAGAACGGATCCGCGGTGACTCGAATAAAGTAATCGGTGGCGGCGCTGGCTCCCGCGAACTGCAGCGCCAGTTCACCATTCCCATTGACCAAGATCTTGCTAGATTGCCGAACTCCGTCGGCGTCGAATACCTCTAAATCGGCGATCAGTCCATTCCGTTCGAACGCCGTCAGGCTTAACGTGATCGCCGTTGAGGTCGTCAAATTCTCAGGCGTTTGAAAACGATAAACGTCCACGTCGTGCGGAACAGCCAACCCAGCGTCGATTCGATACAACACGCCATCACGGTAACCTGGAGCGGTTTCGAGAATCGTGGCGGTGGCGATCGTTTCATTGCTCAGTAGGTCGTCGTTGAACGCTGGCGCGTCGTTCTCAAACAGATCGCGAACGTCGCCTTGTTCCAAAAAAGCGAAGTCGCCGACCTGGACTTGGGGCAGCTTCTTCAGGTTTTCGGCACTGACCTGGTCTTCGAACACCGCGGTTAGGGAGTAGCTCCCCGTACTAAACACGTTAAATCCCGCTGCTTGAACTCGAACGAAGTACGTGGCATCGGGATCGAGTGCGTCAATCCGCACCACCGCCGAACCGCCCAGGCCGTTTCCCGAGGAGGCGCTTCCCAGCAATTGGGAGGTGTGGTCGAAGACGTCGACCTGAAACTGCAACATGCTCCGCAGGTCCGAACGCACCTGGAAAGCAAGTGGACCGTTCGCCGATGAATGAGGTCGCAACTCATAGAAATCGACATCGTGAACATCGCGAATATCGCCGTACACGACCAAAGGATTGGCCCCTTGCGGACTGCCGGGGTTTTGAATCCGCGTCGCGTCCTCGACCAGATCATTATTCTCCTTCCATTCGTTGATATCCAAGCGTCGGGCGCCGTACAGATCTCGAAGATTCGCGACATCTCGGAAACTGAGACGAGTTCGGGTGGCCACTGGGGACATCACCGACATCGGATCGTTCGAGTGGCCGAGTCCCAGCACGTGCCCCGCTTCGTGGAGTGCCACTGCAAAGAACTGCCGAAGGCTGCCGAAATTGGCTTGGCTATTGAACAGCAGGTCGCCACTCCACGTCCCCGAAATTTGCGTGGTATTGCCAATCGCAACGGCGAAAACGTCGGCCGCCATGGGGATCGCTGCCACTCGAATATCGCCGAATCGCGGATCCCCCTGGGTGGGCCCAGACGTGCCCAACGGACTGCCGTCATCTGCGGCTAAACCGATATTGAGGTTGGCACGGCGTCCCCACGTTTGAAACGCGCGGCCGACTTGTCGAATGAGTTGATCCGCGGACAACAAATTCTGAAACGACGCGAACAGCGTACTAGGCGTGTCTGCCACCAGCGTTCCGTCCGGGACAAAACTCAAGCGCAGGAGGTGCGGGGACTCCCACGGCGCATAGTCAAAAACGCCGTCGCTCTCCAGCAGGGATTGCAAAGCCCCGCCGCCCATGTTGGGCGCGGGGAAATGTTCACCGGTTGTATGCGGCGTCAGGGGGGTAGGTTGGGGCATGGGTCTCTCGCTGGAATGTGCGATCAGGACAACCGGAATCCGATTTGGGCGATTGGTATCGAACTCGTTCTGGTTCGCTTGTCGGAAACGAGAGAGACGCGGGCGAACTGAATATTGGGCAAACCGAATCCTCGTTCGTGATGGCGCGGTCAATGCCGTCCACAGGTCGGCGCAGACTATCGTTCCCCGTTTTCTCCTGGGGGCAAGCTCCGTGGCAACGGCATCGGCGGGCCTGTCCGACGCGCCGCACGAGAAACTTCGACGCGCCGGACCACGTCACGATCACAAACGACTTTTCATACAGGTGTTGCAGCGCATCAAACATCGATCTTATGTGGGTCTCCACTGCCGGTCAAGCTTCCGGGCCTTCGCTTGCGAGGCGTCGAAAGCGCAGCACGCTTGTAACAAGAGCCGAATACAACGGGCTCATCCGCCAAACTATTTAGATAATTTTTCCAAGGCCTGCTGGAGTTCCTGGAAGGAGGGCTGCTGGGCCAACGGCTGCAGATCAGGGTCCCCGACGGCCAATCGTTTCCAAAGCAGCGCCGGGTTGGCGAACGCGGCCTTCCGCAACAGATCGAGAGCCTTGCCAGCGAACGATCCGTCTTTGGATGCCAACTGGGCATAAACTCCGGCGACTCGGTAAAGCGTGTCCGCGTCTTGTCCTCGTCGCAACGCGTCTTGTGCATCTCGTTCCGCATCGGCCACCGCTCCCAAACGTGCGTGGAGGACGCCACGGTTGGCATAATGCCTGGGGACTTGCGGTTGTGCCTGAACCAAACGGGTCATGCAATCGAGTGCCGCCGACGGGTTTTGCAGCTTGTCAAAATACACCGCTGCGGAACTCTCCAAGGCGCTGGCCGAGCGCGGGTTCAGCTGCAGTGCCGCGGCGAAGTCGGCAACGGCGCCGGATGGATCATCGGCAGCCTTGGCGAAACCCCGCGCCAACCAGCTGAGTTCGTCTTCCGGCCGTCGCGACAACCCTTCTTTTCGATCACGTTCCGCTGCTGTTGAATCACCGAGTGCCTGGTGGATTCGGGCGCGGACAAAATACATTCGAGTTTGGCGAATCCCCAGTTCGATCGCTCGATCGCAGTCGGCCAACGCCTCCGACAGCTTGCCTTGCGCCTGCCGACACAACGCGCGGTTGGCGTAGAGTAGTGGATTCTGTGGTTCGATTTCGAGAGCCCGCTGGAGGTCGGCGGAGGCGAGGTCAAATCGCCCCGCATCCAGACGGACCAAGCCGCGGTAAATCAGCGGGACGGCCGCATCCGGCCGCAGTGTATGCGCGACCAGGTAGCTCGCTTCGGCTCGATCAAACTGGCGTTGGCGTGCCAGGGCATGTCCCAGCACGATCCACGCCGCCAAGTCTCCGGTGTGCCGGGGCAATCCATCTTCCAGCATCGCAATCGTTGCAGCGTCGTCCCCCGTGGCGAAAGCCTCGAACGCCATCAGCCGTTGTTCGGGCCAATGCGCCGGGTATGACAATGCATCGTGCGGCCGCGTCCGAAGCCAGCTCTGGAATATCTCCGCGTCCGAATGCGTGCTCGACGGTGCTGCAGATTTCAGCCGTTCGCTTTGCCATTGCAAAACGAGCGGCTGTTGAGCCGACGGCCAATAGCCGACCGCCGACTTCTGATAGGTTTGGGCGTCCGACCGAAGCGCCGCGGCCTTTTCGTCGGTTGCAGCCCAACTCGCCGCCAACGCATTTCGCGCCATCCACATTTCCAAACGACTCGCGTCGGCAAATAATTGCTGCTGTTGCGACATCGAAAGCAAGTGGACCCACGCGGGCACGTCTTTCCCATCGAACCCAAACTCCTCCATCCATTGGCGGGTCGCTTCGATCGGGCGTAACACATCTCCACCGGCAAACCCTGCGCTGGCCAGGTGCGCTTCTGCTTCGCCGAAGTCCAGTTGCCATGCCGCCAGTTGAGCGCGGGCTTCGGCTTGTCGAAACTGTCGCACGCGCGTGCCGAATGCAACCGCGACAACGACAAATAGCAATAAACTGGCGACGCTTACAAACCCGGTCGATCGAACCCAGCGATTGCGGCGCAACCATTTGCGAATGTGCTCGCGGGGAGCCCAACTACGAACGTATCGCGGCGGCAAGTCGTCCAAATGCCGTTGCAGATCGGTCGCCACGTCCGCCAACGACCGAAAACGGTCCGACACGGCGGGGGCCAGGCACTTCAACACAATTGCGTCGATGTCGGGCGAAATTCCGGATTGGATCCGTGACGGCGGATCCGGGAGCCTGCCCCGCGCAGCACGTAGCTCGGCCAACCCCTCAGGGCTGGACGATTTTGCGTTTTGAAACGGCAGCTTCCCGGTCAACAGTTGGTAGACCAGGACGCCAAAGGAGAACTGATCGCAGCCAGCGTCGGGCGGTTCACCGTCGTCCAATCGTTGGAGGTGTTCTGGAGATAAATAGTCCAAGGTGCCCCCCACCCATGTCAGCGAGTCCTTGGCGGAATGGTGGGCGAGGTGAAAGTCCAGGATCCGCGGTTCTCCATCGTAGCCCCACAGAATATTGCTGGGTTTCAGATCGGAATGCACGATCCCGCGTTGATGCGCGTGAGCGAGACCGGCCGCAATCCGACTGGCGAGCCAAACCGTGGTGTCCACGGCATCCCGTTCGGCGATGCGACTTGGCGACGGCGAGATTGGCATCAAGTCCAACAACTTGCGATCGCGCGAAACCCAACTCAAGGAACGGTTGCGATCTTCGATCGTTTTTCCGACCGCCTCAGCCACGGTGCTCAGCAGAGCCTGGCCAGCATCGCGGGAATCGGAAGTCGTTGCCGCTTGGCCCGTCGCTTTTGTTTGCCAGCGCAACAGGTCCGCCAACGTGACGTGCCCCAAGAACGGCATGCACACCAATTGCCAGGAGCCGTGGCGGTGGACCGAGTAAATCGGCACAATGTTGGTGTGTTGGAGCCGTGCCAGCTGCTTCGGTTCGGCGTTGGGTTGTTGCGTCAACTTGACGACGACCAGCCGTTCGGCCGGTTCTCCCTGTTTCGCCAGGAAAACTCGCCCGGCGGCTCCCGACCCCAGCTCCCATAAGGGTTGAAAGCCGGGGAAAAATTGGCGGACGATAGGGTATCCGTCCAAACAGGACGTTTCCCCCGGCCCCAGCGACGCAACGGACTCGGAGGCGCCCGCAGCAATTTCCGACCAATGTTCGACTGGAATGTTCCAACGCTGAGCATATTCGTCGGGAAAACACTCTTCGCCTCGCCGACGGCGCTGGCGGTATTCCTCAAAGGCAACATCGCTGAATCGCTGAGGATCGTCAAATACCTCTGGAAACGTTTGGCGATAGGTATCCAACGGGACGATCGGCAAACCCGTTTCGCGACGATACTCGATATCACTCCGAACCAATTCGACCACCGCCTCCGACCGCTCCGGTCCAGTCAGCTCTTGGACGAACGGCCGAATATCGACGGCACCTTCGCACTTTTGCGTCGCTTCGAATGTCGCGACGATATCCTCGACTTTGGACAAGATCATGGCGACTCCTTGTCCGCATGTTGTTCAAACACGATTTGTCCCAGGCGTTCCCGAAACTTCTGCAAGATCCTTTCTACGGAACGCT
Source organism: Pirellulaceae bacterium (assembly GCA_041740495.1). GTDB lineage: Bacteria > Planctomycetota > Planctomycetia > Pirellulales > Pirellulaceae > JANMEB01. The sequence goes on along the minus strand of JBGSLW010000060.1, from coordinate 7,844 downwards.
TCGAACGCTGTGTGCGGCAGGCAATTTCCTCGACCTCGAAGCCTTCAATACGGAGCATCACCATGGCCTGGCCATCGGTGGGCAATTCGTTCAACAGGTCATCGATCGTCAACCGCAACACGTCATACGCGTTGCCGTCGCCCGCTTGGGGATGCGTTATTCCCGCATCGTCGGCGATCGATCGAGTCCTCCGCGAATCGCGACGTTGCGCATGATGGTAGGTTGCCTGCCCGCGAACCTTATTGAGCGCGATCACCAAAAACAGATTCCATAGTTCTTCGCCGCGGGCCACTTCATATTGTCCGTCTTGGGCTCGCCGAAAGAACGATCGAAACACCGATTGGACAATCGATTCCGCATCGATCTTGGCCAACAAGTCGGCGCCGGTTTGGCGTCGAGCGAACTGGCCTAACCGTTGCGAGTAGCGCAGATACAACTCGGTCGCGGCGTCCTGTTCGCCGTTTCGAAATCGCCGCACCAACGTGGCGTCACTCGGCTCTGTCCCCCCGCTCACAACGGTTTAGATTCCTTTTTACAACGTAGATAACCTTTGCCGCCGGACCGGTGATTATTGTATCACGGTCCCGCCGCCAATCCCAAACCTGCGGGTTGCTCCCACGGCAGCGTGCTCCGCTGCCCCAACGAGCCGCCCCCATCGGGAACACCTGCGGTGAGATTGGTCTGTGGCATCAAGAATCCGGTGAGAATGACCCCCACATCGACCCGCGTTCCCCCAAGGACTGTTGGGAAATTGGCTGGCAAAGCAAGCTCCCGCGGATCGTCCATGCGATTGGAAAAGTCCACGATTCCGCGCCCGTCCGTTCCGATAGATAGACTCCCGATCTCCAGTCCATCGACACGAATTGGGTGTTGAGTGCCGGGAATCGCGTTCCGCACATGGACTCGAAACTGGTGCTCCAGAAACCCGCCATCTTCGAGTTGCAACTCAAACCTGGCCCCGCCTCGTGCCGCCGTCGAGCCGGTCAACCCACCTTGAAATTCGACCTCCGCCGGCGAAACGCCGCCGGGAACGGTACTGGGCAAAGAGCTAAACGTGCCTGACGCTAGTCGCGCGACACTCAAAGACGTGCCAACCTGAATCTCCGGAAATCCAATCGGAAACGCCTGCTCCCCTTGGTCCGGATGCGTGGAAAAACGGACCAGTCCTCTTCCGCGATCATCAACCAAGATATCCGCGTAGTCCGTCCCATTGGCATAGAAGTCGAGCGTCGCTCCCGGCGTCGCGTTCCGCACGTCCACCTTGAGTTCTTTTTTCAATCCCCCATCTTCCGGTTCGACTTCGTACTCCACAAACGCGGCCAACGCTGTACTTCCTGTCAAGTTCAAACGCGTCATCGCCGTCGAAACCGATCCATCCGTCGAGCCGAAGCCTTCCCCGATCGTCGCCGACAGGATCGAGCCGATTTCGACGACGGAACCCAGTTTTACGCCAGGAACCACGCCACCCGGAAAGGCCAACTCACCTCCTCCCGGCGCGGAAGACAACTCCAACCTGCCGTATCCGTTTCCACCGACGGCGATCGTACCGATTTGAACTCCGTCCACGCGGACAAAATGCTCTCCCGCTGCGGCGTTACGGACCTTGATGGTCAACTCGTACTTCAGCCCCCCATGTTCGCGCTCCACTTCGAACTCCAGGCGTCCATTCGCCACGCCTGAACCGGTCAAGGGAACGTACAGCTCGCGACTTTGCGATTGATCGACGACGTCGTACACCGTCTGCAACGTTCCACCGCCGATAAGCCGATCTTCGACTCCGTGCAGCGCGGTGAATTCGCCGTATTTGAGCAGGTCGAATACCGAATCGGTTCCCAAAATCGAGCGAATATTGTACGAGGGAAAATTGCTGGTGTGGTCCCGCAAATGCCGGATTCGCTGGTTGACTCGATCGCGATCGCTCATCGACTACTCCTCAAATTCGCCTGGGAAAGTAATGCCGACCTGGCGGAACCATCGGCCCTTCTGCTAGGAGGAGTGGAATTCGTTCCAGGCGTCCGCCAATGCTGCAGAAAAATTCCAGCGATTTCTTGCTGCCGTGCAGTCCAGCGTGCCCAAAAGCCGTTGCAGAGCGGCACGCGGCGAATCTGTTCCCCGGAGCCGTTGCCGGCAAAACGAGTTCAACCAATCAGCCACGTGGCGGCGATCACGGCCAGGAGCAGCACGGCGACCCAGACGACCCAGGTCGGGTAGCCGGTGGGGGCGAGAATGATCTCGTGGCAGTAGGGGCAGACCGCTGCGTCTTCGTACACTTCGCGCTGGCAGGAAGGGCAGGTGATCGTCGCCGATTCATCATCCCCCCCGTCGTCGATGACGAACGCCTCGCCCAGGAGTTCGTCGTCGGGTTCATGCTCGCGCTTCGCCAATCCCTCAGTCTCCCCTCAGTTCCAAGATCGCGTCGGCGAAGGCTCGACCGATCGCCAACATTGCCTTGCCACTTCCCAAGTAATGGTAGGGGAAATCGCTGCCGACACGATTCCACTCTTCTAAATTCTCCTTCCAGCCGCGCGCGAAGACCTCGGCGGCCTCGCGATCCCAGAAAACATCGGTGCGGACCAGCCGAACAGTTTTCTCAAATTCAGGCAACTCCGCGGTAGCGGCTTGGGCCGCCTTGAACTGTTCGACTTTCGCGTTGGCCTGGTCGCCGTCGACCCCCATTTGCCCAATTACAAACGGCAGATTCGGCGCCTCCAAATCGCGGCGGACATCGCGGATGAAATGGGCGAGGTTTTGGCTATATTCCGCGGTGTATTGATCATTGATCATGTCGTTCCAACCTTGAAACCAGACAAATCCACCCAACTCATACCGCAGATCACCACGCACCGGAACAAACGAATTCAGATTCGCCAATGTCTCGCGGATCTCGGCCAGCATTTCGCGGTAGCTGGCCCCGAAACTCGCGACGATTTCATCCCGGGTGACGTTCGCCCCTTCGCGTTTGTTGGCGGCCGCCAACAGGGCATCCAGAACATCTGCGGGGGGCAAGCCAGCACTGGGGGGGCGGAAATCTCGATACAAACTGCGGCCGCCCCAGGCCGTCTTGATCAGCAGAATGGGCGCCTCCAAGTGATCGCCCAACACCGTGCCGAATTCGAGTTCGGGCCCAATGCACTCGGGGGATCCAAAACCGACGGTCAAAGGACCCTGCCGCTCGTGAAACCGAATCCAGACGTCGTTGCGGACGCGCCATTTCCCGCTTTCGCGCAGGTGTTCGTACGCCGCCGCGTGCGGTTCGTGTTCCGCCTGGTAATTCAGCAACGCGAGTTTGGCTTTCCCCTCCATATTCGACTGTCCTGCCATGATGAAAACCTGGATCGGCAGTGTTTCAAACCGGCGTTGCGCCCACCCGGCGGCACTCAGCCAAATCATCGTCGCAGCGATCGAGCACGTCATCAGGCAGCTTGGCATCATTCTGGTCTCTCCGGCAGGAACTGCACGAAATGCGCTATCCCGCCCATTCTAGCCCGAGGCTCGAATCCCGGGAGCGGCCTTGTCCAAATTCGACAGGAGGCCTACCATCGTGGCATGGGTTCGATTGCCGCATTTTGTTTGGCCAGTGACAAGGAATGCCTGTGGCGTCTGCGGAAGCAGCCCGCCCGCACCATAGCACTCGTCAGTCTCCTACTGTTTTTGTGCAGCGTTGCAGGGGTTTCACACCCCTCCGGTGGCGAGGTGGCGGGTGCGGGCGTGGCGTCCGTTTGTCAGGCGCTGGAAGTCGCCGACGAATCGTGCGCGCCGGAATTGGAAAAGGACGTTCAACCGTTTTTGGAATCCGGTTTTCGGTTGCCGCCCGAGCTTCTGATCACTCGCATGCGGCGCCGGGAGTTCGGTGCAACTCCGATTTCCCTGTGCAGATCGCCCATCTACGTCCGCGGTCCGCCGCAACTCATCCTCTAGCGCCAAGCTTGGCGCCCGCCCCTGCAAGGTGCCTCTCCGCAGCGCCAAGTTGGCTTGGAGCGCTCGGCGTCTGCACCGCGAGTCGCGCTGCTGCCCAGGCCTGGCAGCCGCTCACCCAGCGATCTCCCTGAAGCGATCGTGTCGTATGGCGAGATGTCTTCACGCTCCCATCAAAAACGTGGGAGAGTGAAAACAAGTCGGGAAAGCTCGCATCAGAATAGTGCTCTCACCGTTCGTTCCGTTTGTTGTAGTCGTTCGACGCCGCATGTCCGCGATCCACTCTGAACAAATATTGAAAGCCGTCGCGCACGCCGCGCATTTGCTACCGGCGCAAGGCCCGATCACGGTCTTTGTCCACCACAACACGCTGCACGCGTTTGAGGGGGAGCCTTTTCTTCAGGCGGTGGCCCGGGGCGCTCGAGTCTTCGGCTGCGATGCGTTTTTGTCGGAAGACGAATACCGCCAGGAATTGGCGGTCCGGCGGATTCGCCTCGCGGATATCGAAGCCGCTTTGATCGATGACCTCCAGGAGAAAGACGATGAGTTGATCGGCGCCTTGGGGACGCGATTTGCCCTGCGGTATGCGATGCTGGAGCACCCGGTCCATCAAGCGCCCGAACCCGAGCTGAAATGGTTGGTTGCTGAAACCGACGCCTTGCGAATTTTTCGGCCCGAAGTGGACTCGGCGACCAAATCCAGGATGGTCCGGTTGACGCATCGCTGGATCTTGAGGGAACTGGGGAACGGGCCCGGTCGGATGGATCCGCGGATTGAGGCAACGGTTCGGCAATTGTTGCACCGGTTCCACCCGGGTCCGTTCGCGGATTGGAACGAGTCGATCTGGGAATCGTTCACGTTGCATTTGTTGTGGCGGGCTTGCCAACACGGCGTGCACGGGCTGCGGCGGCCGCCGCGCACTCCGCCCGACCACCTCCGGCATCGGGATGTGCTGTGGCAGGCCGGCGGGAGCGATAGCGACCTGGTGGTGCACGAGTTGCTGATCCGATTTTGTGCGGCGTTTCTTGATCAGGGCTTCGCGCAGTGGGGATTGCCCGAGCGTGAACGGGGGTTTTTCGGCTCGTTTCTCGATCTGTACCGAGGGCGTGGCCCGGCCCCTCACCCGGCGCTCCGCGGACTGGGAAGGGAGCTGGAAGCACTACGGCGCCGCGACATTGCGCCGCTGGAGTCGATTCGCGAGTCTTTGACAGATTTGGGCGTTCAGGCCAGCGAACTCGAATCCTTCCTTTCGGCGACGTTGCTGGCCCTACGCGGCTGGGCGGGGATGATCCACCAGGTCGAGACGCGTGGGGACCGAGTTCCCCACGGCATTCCGTCGCAGTCGCTGGTGGGATTCTTGGCGGTCCGATTGGTGCTGGAGCGGGTTGTGCTCACCAATCTCGTGCGAGAGTTCCTTGGGGTGGCGATGCCGTTGGCGGAATTTCGCGCGCATCTGGCGCGGCATCCCCTGCCCGCGGAGGGCGTCGAGGACTTCGATCGAGCGTTTCCGGTTTTCCAAATCGCTCAGGTCCGCGGCTGGACGCCCGAAGTCTTGTTCCACCTGACGAAACCTCACTGGGAAAAATTGGTTCACGAGATCGAGTCCTTTTCCGAATGGGAACGGCGTAAAGTCTTCCAACTGGCGTTTGAGCGGGCCTATCGCAATCAAGCGCTGACGGCGCTGGCGATGCACACCCGGCAGCATTGGCTGCAACGCTGGGAGGGGGTGGATCGCATGGGGGGGCCGCCATCGGTACCCAGCTTTCAGGCGATCTGCTGCATCGATGATCGCGAGGAATCGTTCCGCCGCCACTTGGAGGAAACCGATCCGCAATGCGAGACGCTGGGCGCGGCTGGCTTTTTCGCGGCGCCGATGTACTTTCGCGGAGTCGCCGATGCGCATTTTGTTCCGCTCTGCCCGATCATCATGCAACCGCGACATTACGTGGCGGAGCAAGTGGCGCCCGGCGGGCAGGACGTGGCCGGACGACAACTCAAACTACGCCGCTCCTTAGGTCGCCAGGTGCATGCCTTGCACAACGTGAGCCGGACGTTTTTGGGGGGACTGGCAACCGCCATTCTGGGACCGCTCGCCACCATCCCGCTGGTGATGCGGGTCTTGTTTCCCCGCGCTACGGCGCAAGCTCGGCGTCGGCTGGGGACCATCGTCTTACCGCCGCGCGAGACCCAGTTGACGTTGGAGCGCGGGAGGGCCGCCCCTGGTAAACAAGAGGGCGAGTTGGGCTTTCAAGTTCCGGAGATGGCGGATTGTGTGGAACGGTTGTTGCGCGACACCGGCTTGACGCACCAGTTTGCCCGGGTGATCGTCGTCTTCGGGCACGGTTCCTCCAGCTTGAATAATCCGCACGAATCGGCCTACAACTGCGGGGCTTGCGGGGGAGGGCGGGGGGGGCCCAATGCTCGGGCGGTCGCTGCGATGGGGAACCACCCTTCTGTTCGCCGGATATTGGCCGACCGTGGGTTGTCGCTGCCGACCGACACCGTATTTGTGGGTGGCTACCACAACACGTGTGACGACAGCGTGACCTATTTCGACGAAGAAGCGATACCCACATCGCATCGTGAAGATTTCGTGCGACTGCAGGGGGTCGTGGACCGAGCACTCGAAGTCAATGCCCATGAACGCTGCCGACGATTTGTCTCCGCGGAGTTGTCGCTGAAGCCGGCCGCCGCACGAACGCATGTCCAGGAACGCAGCGAGGATTTGTCCCAAACCCGACCGGAATACAACCATGCGACCAATGCCATGTGTCTGGTCGGGCGGCGCTCGCGGACCCGCGGGCTTTTCCTGGATCGGCGCTGCTTCCTGGTCTCGTATGATCCGACACAAGATGACGACCAGAGTTCGATCCTGACTCGGATCCTGCAGGCGGTGGTCCCCGTTTGTGCCGGCATCAATCTGGAGTATTACTTTTCCCGCGTCGACGTGGGTGGATACGGCTGCGGTTCCAAACTCCCCCATAATGTCACCTCGCTCCTGGGAGTGATGGACGGGGCCGCCAGCGATTTGCGGACCGGTCTCTCGGCTCAGATGGTCGAGATTCACGACCCGGTTCGACTGCTGTTTGTCCTGGAAGCGACGCCCGACACCTTGATGCGGATCTTGGCGAATCAGCCGGCGATCCAGCAGTTGTGCGGCAACGGGTGGGTGCAAGTCGCCGCGTTGGATCCCTGTTCGGACGCGATCCACTTGTTGCGTGGGGATCGCTTCGTGCGCTTCCGCGGCGCGTTCGAGGAGTTACCGCTGGTTCGCCGGTCGAGCGATTGGTATCGCGGCTGGCGGCACAACTTGGGCTTCGCCTGCGTTTCCGCCGGCCTGCCACCCGTTCCGACCGCCCGTTAGGATCCTATTCCCATGTTCGAAGTCCTGGCAATCGTCGTCATCGCCGGCCCTGTCTTGCTGCTGGCCGCCTTGGGTCTCCCGCCTTTGGTCGGGTGGCGCGCCAGCGAGGCCTTTTTGAGCGGGATGTCGAAGTTGGTCACAAGTTTGGGGCTGGCCGCCCTGCTGGGAGTGGTGATTCTGCAGTGGAGTTCCGGAATGCCCTGGGGGGAACCGCGCGTGCTGCGAATGGGCGACTGGGTCCTGCTGGAGCAAGCGCATTTTCACTTTCGGTTGGCGTTCATTTTCGATTGGCTTTCGATTCCATTCGCGATGCTCAGCTACGCGTTGTGCGGCCTGATCGCAGCCTTTGCCGCCAACTATATGCATCGTGAACCGGGGTTCCATCGCTTCTTTTTTTTGTTTGCGATGTTCTTGCTGGGGATGATCCTGGCGGCCTTGGCCGGTTCGATCGAGACTCTCTTTTTTGGCTGGGAGTTGGTGGGGCTCTCGTCGGCATTGCTGGTGGCGTTTTTTCAGGAGCGCGCCGCGCCGGTCCGCAACGGGCTCCGCGTCTGGACGGTCTACC
>JBGSLW010000059.1:0-4246 GCA_041740495.1 Pirellulaceae bacterium | reverse complement strand
CATCGACTAACAGGCTGGGTCAACGTCCCGGACGGCTGCGGGGCGGTCCTGCCGTTCCTCCACATCCACGAGGCTCGACCGGCAGGCGCCAACGCGCCGACTGAGCGGGTGATCGCGGGGACACGGGAGATCTTGCGGCAGGTGGCCGGCTGTGATCCCACCGACCTCTGTGTCTGCTTGATCTCCGGAGGCGGTTCGGCCCTGCTGGCTCTCCCCCATCCCGACGTGACCCTCGCCGAACAAGTCGCGATGATCCAGTTTCTCGCCAGCCGCGGAGCGAATATTCAGCAGATCAACACGCTCCGCAAACAGGTCAGTTTGGTCAAAGGCGGCCGATTGGCTCGCGCCTGCCGGGGGGACTTGGCCAGCCTGATCATCTCCGACGTGCTGGGCGACCCCTTGGATGTCATCGCCAGCGGTCCCACAGTTCCAGACCGCAGCCGACCGCAGGACGCCGCGTCGATTTTGCGGGCGTTCGATCCACAACAGCACGCGATCGCCCCCTCGATCCATCGTCTGATTCGCCAGCGGGTGGAGGTGGCGGCACCGGCCGAGAGGATCGCACCGGCGGAATTGTGGCCGGACCGGCACCGCACCTGGGTGATCGGCAATATCCAAGATGCAATTCGTGGTGCGGCGGACAGGGCCCACCAGCTCGGCTGGAGCGTGTTCGTCAACCATCCGACGGCGTTGGAGGGACGTGCGGAAGAGGTCGGCCGCGCGCTGCTGGCGCATGCGGCGCGGGTCGCCGCGACTTGGGATCCTGAACAAATCGCCGACGGTGGGAAGCGCAGCGCCGGGGATTCGTCGGACGACGCCTCGCAATCCACGTTCACCCAGTGGCACCCAGGCGACGTGGCGTCGCAGCGCGAGCGGCAGCGTGGGATTTGTTGGATTTCGGGGGGCGAGCCGGTGGTGGATTTGATCGCCGCCGACCGGCGCGGCAAGGGGGGCCGGAATCAACAACTTGCATTAGCGGCGTTGGCGGCCTGGCAGAGGCGAATCTCCGAATCTTCCCCAGATCCCTTGCGCATTTCGGATTTTTGTCTCTTGTCCGGGGGAACGGATGGGGAGGATGGCCCGACCGATGCGGCCGGCGCCTGGATCGACGGCGAGGTGTTCCGCCGCGCTGCGGCTTTAGGGCTTGATCCCGCCCCCTATCTGGAGCGCAATGACGCCTATCGGTTTTTTCAAGCCGCAGGTGGCTTGTGGCAGACCGGACCGACCGCCACCAACGTCTGCGATTTGCGCATCGTGTTGTGGCAATTCCCCACGGCGGGAGGGGCATCGAACCCGAGCTTGGGTTGATTGACGATTTTCACAGCGATTGATAAATTTTCGGACGCGTCAACCTGATTCCGCGGGGCAAACGGACGGATCGGTGCGCGGCAATCTTTCTGCGCAGGACGCCCGTTCGCAATCGGCTGGAAATGCGTTGCCAACGGCCTTCTCATTCGGCTTGGCACCCGCGCCGCCACGAGAGATTCGACCCAAATTCTCGCGAACTCCAATTCACACGAATTCACCCGAAAGGTTCCCTTCCGATGGCGAAAAAATCGGCGACGAAGTCTGCCCGAATGATTTACTACTTCAGCAAGGCTCGGACGGACGGTAGCGGCGATCAGAAAGCGTTGCTGGGTGGAAAAGGCGCCAACCTGGCGGCGATGACCAAGATCGGATTGCCGGTCCCGCCCGGCTTTACCATCACCACCGACGTTTGCACCCATTACTACGAAAGCGGCAAGCGATTTCCGGACGGGCTGCCGGACGACATGAACAAAGCCATCACCTGGTTGGAAAAGGAAACCGGAAAGAAATTCGGCGACCCCAAACGCCCGTTGCTGGTTTCGGTTCGCTCCGGGGCCCGCGACAGCATGCCCGGGATGATGGATACGATTCTCAATTTGGGCTTGAACGACGAGACGACCGAAGGCTTGAAACAAGCGACGGGGAACGGCCGATTTGCTTGGGACTCGTACCGGCGTTTCCTGCAAATGTACGGCGATGTGGTGATGGGAGTCCAGAAGCGGCACGAGAATGAGCACGAGCCGTTCGACGATGTGATGGCCGATTTGAAAAAGGAACGCAAAGTCCGCGAGGATGTCGATCTTTCGGAAGAAGATCTGCAGGAGTTGGTCCGCCGCTTCAAGAAATTGATCAAGGAGCGGACCGGCAAGGCGTTCCCCAACGACCCGCTGAAGCAGTTGGAGGGCGCGATCGGCGCCGTCTTCAGCAGCTGGATGAATGAGCGAGCGATTCTGTACCGCCAAAAATATCGCATCCCGGACGAATGGGGGACCGCGGTCAACGTGCAGAGCATGGTCTTCGGCAACATGGGGGATGATAGCGCCACGGGCGTCGCGTTCACGCGCGACCCGGCCACCGGCGAAAACGTCTTCTACGGCGAATACCTGGTCAACGCGCAAGGCGAAGATGTGGTCGCCGGAGTGCGAACGCCGCTGGCGATCGCCGAGATGGCCCGCGACCCGCAGATCGGGCCGGCGTTTAAGGAGCTGGTCGAGGTCCGCAAGACGCTGGAGAAAAACTTCGGCGACGTGCAAGACTTCGAATTCACCATCGAGAAGAAAAAGCTGTACATGTTGCAGACGCGGAACGGAAAGCGAACCGCGTACGCCTACGTGAAGATCGCGCACGATATGGTCAAAGAGAAATTGATGACGCCGGAGCATGCGGTCAAGTCGGGGGATCCGGAGGCGCTCAATCAGCTGTTGCAACCGATTTTTGATTCGGGTGAATATGCGAAGGCGAAGAAGGCGGGCCGGCTGATGGCGGTCGGTCTCGCGGCGGGTCCGGGAGCCGCTTCGGGCGCCGTCGTCTTCACCGCCGGCAAGGCCGAAGAACTGGCCCGTCAAGGGAAACATGTGGTCTTGGCGCGGATCGAGACCAGTCCGGAAGACCTTCGCGGCATGATCGCCTCCGATGGGATTCTCACGTGCCGCGGTGGGGTCTCCAGCCACGCGGCGTTGGTCGCCCGCCAGATGGGAAAAGTCTGTGTGGCCGGCGCCGGAGAGATCGCGATCGACTACCACAAAGGGACGCTGAAATGCGGCGGTCTGACCCTGAAGGAAGGGGATCCCATCAGCATCAACGGCTCGACCGGCGAAGTCCTCAACGGGCTGATCGCCACCGCGGACAGCGAATTGAAGCAAGTCCTGGTGACCAAGAAGCTGAAGGCCAAAGACAGTCAGGTCTATCAGTATTTCGAGTTCATCATGAAACTCGCCGACAAGTATCGCCGGCTGGGGATCCGGACCAACGCGGATCAGCCGGATCAAGTCGAAAACGCGATTGCGTTCGGCGCGGAGGGAGTCGGACTCTGCCGGACCGAACACATGTTTTTTGAAGGGGACCGGATCATCGCCGTGCGGCAGATGATCTTGTCGGAATCGGAGACCGACCGCAAAAAGGCTTTGGCCAAATTGCTGCCTTACCAACAGAAAGACTTCGAAGGGATCTTCAAGGCGTTGGATGGCCTGCCGGCTTGCATTCGTTTGCTCGATCCACCGCTCCACGAATTCTTGCCGGGCCACGATAACAAAAAAGGAATGGAAGAGGTCGCCAAGCAATTGGGGGTCTCGGTCGCCGAGGTGGCTCAACGTGTGGAAGAATTGCACGAGTTCAACCCGATGCTGGGATTCCGCGGCTGCCGCCTGGGCGTGCTCCGCCCGGAGATCACCGAAATGCAAGCCCGGGCGATCTTCCAAGCCGCCGCCAAAGTCCAAAAGGACGGCGTGAAAGTGAAGCCCGAGGTGATGGTGCCACTCGTCGGCTTCAAACGGGAACTCGATCTGCAAATCGAGATTATCCACCGCGTCGCCAAGGAAGTGATCAAGGCGACCGGGAAAAAGATCTCGTACCTGGTGGGCACGATGATCGAAGTCCCCCGCGGGGCTCTGACCGCCGACGCGATCGCGGAATCGGCCGAGTTCTTCTCGTTCGGTACCAACGACCTGACGCAGATGTGCCTGGGGATGAGCCGTGACGACTCGAATCTGTTTCTCCCTGCGTACCAGGAGTTGGAAATCGTCAAGCAGAACCCGTTCGCGTCGATCGACACCTCCGGCGTCGGTCAATTGATGGAAATGGGGGTCGATCGAGGCCGCAGCAAACGCCCCGATCTGAAGATCGGGATTTGTGGAGAGCACGGGGGCGACCCGCACTCGATCCATTTCTGCGATGCGATCGGATTGGACTACGTCAGTTGTTCGCCCTTCCGCGTGCCCAT
>JBGSLW010000058.1:0-2244 GCA_041740495.1 Pirellulaceae bacterium | reverse complement strand
CCCTGAACTCAAAGAAACCGCAGGCTAGCGCCAGGCGGCTAATTTTTTCCATGAGCTGTTAACCCTCACACCAACCATGAACACTGCACCCGCCCGCCAAGCTGAACTGCAACGGAAGACCCGCGAAACGACGATCCAGATCGAAGTCGACTTGGACGGAACCGGCCAGGCCGAAATCCAAACCGGACTCGGCTTCTTCGATCACATGCTGACGTCGTTTGTCCGCCACAGCCACCTGGACTTGAAACTCAGTTGCCAGGGAGACTTACACATCGACGACCACCACACCATCGAGGATTGCGGACTGGCGCTCGGGGGGGCGATCGACCAGGCGCTGGGGGATCGGAGCGGAATTTGCCGTTTCGGTTATGCGTACGCGCCGCTGGACGAATCGCTGGTCCGCGCCGTGCTCGATCTTTCCGGGCGCGGCGGCGGCTGGATCGAATTGCCGTTCCGCGGGAGGCACTTGGGGGTTGTGGCGACCGAGAATTTGACCCACTTTTTTCGGTCCTTTGCGCAGGCGCTGCGCGGGACGATGCACGTGGACGCGGTACGGCATGAGAACGACCACCATCTGGCGGAGGCTGCATTCAAAGCTGCGGCGCTTGCCCTCCGTCAGGCCTGCCAGCGCGACGACTCCACCGAAATCCCGAGCACGAAGGGGATCCTATGAGTTCCCTCCGTGTCAGTTTGATTCCCACCGGCGTCGCAAATCTGGCTTCGGTGGCGGTGGCCTTCGAGCGGCTGGGTGCGACCGTCGAGTTGGTCGAGACGCCTCGCCAGGTCTTGGACGCATCGCGGTTGGTTCTCCCCGGCGTCGGCGCGTTCGCCAGCGGCATGCGCGCCTTGGCCCAGCGAGGATTCATCGAACCGTTGCGGCAGCGGATTGCCGCGGGAACGCCGACCTTGGCGATTTGCCTGGGGTTTCAACTGTTTTGCCAGGGGAGCGCCGAGTCGCCGGGGATCACCGGACTGGGGATCCTGCCGGAGACGGTCCAACGTTTTTCGTCGCCCAGCCGCCGCGACGCCGGGAGCTCGCGAAAACGCGTCCCCCATTTGGGTTGGAATCAAGTTTGTGTCGATGCCGACATGTCCTTTCCGTCCGGAGATGCCTATTTCGCCCATTCGTATTTCTTGCCATCGACTCCGCCGGGGTGGCGGGCGGCCCGATGCGAATACGGCGAATCGTTTGTCGCGGCTGCGGAACGGGGCGCCGTTTGGGGATGCCAATTTCACCCCGAACTTTCCGGTCGGTGGGGAATCGGTTTACTCCAGGCGTGGCTTCAGGCAGGAGCCTCGTCATGTTGAGTCATCGGATCATCCCCTGTCTGGACTGCCGCGACGGCCGCGTGGTGAAAGGGGTGAGGTTCGCCGACCTGCGCGATGTCGGATCGCCCGCGGTGCATGCCGCCCGTTATGAAGAACAAGGGGCCGACGAGCTGGTCTTGCTGGACGTCGCCGCCACCGTGGAAGGACGCGGACACCAACTGGCCACCGTGGCAGCGGTTCGCCGTGAACTATCGATTCCGCTGACCGCCGGCGGCGGCGTACGCGAGGTAGAAAACGCCCAAGCTCTGCTGCAGCGAGGGGCCGACAAAGTCGCGATCAACTCCGCCGCTGTCCTCCGCCCGGAGCTGATCACCGAGATGGCGGATGCATTTGGCTCCCAATGCGTCGTGGTGGCGGTCGATGCCTTTGCGGTCGGCGACCGGTCATGGCGGATCAAGATCCGCTCGGGAACGACTCCCAACTGCCTGGATGCGGTCGCGTGGTGCCAGCAGTCGGCAGAACGCGGCGCCGGGGAAATCCTGCTGACCAGTTGGGACCGTGACGGCACCGGTTTGGGATACGATCTGGAACTGCTCGCGGCGGTCAGTTCCGCCGTGACGATCCCGGTGATTGCTTCCGGCGGCGCCCGCCATCCCCACGACGCAGTCGAGGCCATCCAGGCAGGAGCGGATGCAGTTCTGGCAGCCAGCATCTTTCACGATGGACAGTTCACGGTCGGCGACGTCAAATCGTATCTCGCCAACCATCACCTTCCGACACGTCTATGCTGATACCTTCGATCGATCTGCAAAGCGGCCGCACCGTGCAATTGGTGGGCGGCCGGGATTTGAAGTTGGATGCCGGCGATCCACGGCCTTGGGCGGATCGCTTTTCGCCGTTGGGCGAAATCGCCGTCATCGACCTGGACGCCGCGATCGGCACAGGCTCGAACGCCGGGCCGATTCGCGAGCTTGT
>JBGSLW010000057.1:0-10434 GCA_041740495.1 Pirellulaceae bacterium | reverse complement strand
CGCGTATGGAGACGAACGGACGACCGTGCTTGGGAACACTCTTCGCGGGATCGATTGCGACATGGGCCAGATCAGTGACACCGTCCCTACATTGGCAGTCGTCGCGCTGTTCGCCCAGGGAGAGACTCGAATTCGTGGTGTAGCTCACAACCGCTTCAAGGAATCGAACCGGATCGACGACCTGGCGGTGGAATTGCGACGGGTCGGCGGCGATGTCGAAGTAACTGAGGATGGGCTGATCGTACGCCCCGGTCCATTGCATAGTGCGGAACTCAAAACGTACGACGATCACCGTCTGGCGATGAGCCTGGCGCTGATAGGTTTGGTGGTCCCCGGGGTATCCATTGCGAATCCGGAATGTGTCGGCAAGACGTACCCAAAGTACTTCGACGACCTGCGCCGGTTGATCGCACTCAGTGGAACTTGAATTCTGAACAAGGCCGGGGGAGAATGACGCTCGCCCGGCGCCCGCGTCGGAATGGTAGGAACGGGTCTACAAGGTTTGAAACGGAGAAATGGCAATGCGCAAGTATATTCGCGAGTCGTCGGTGTCCGGGAATCGCCGGTGGCTGTTGACGGTGGGACTGATGTTGATTGCGACTGCGGCTGGATGGGCTTGTCAAGATCAGCCGGCTCCGACCGCCCCGGCAGCTGAGACCGAGTCCGCTCAAGCAGTTGATGACAAGAAACCAAAGCGTCCGCCGATTTACGACGAGACCGCCGAGGCGGCAGACCAGATCCAAACGGCGTTGGCCAAGGCCTCTCGGGAGAATCGGCGCGTCTTGATTGTGTGGGGAGGAAACTGGTGCGGCTGGTGCTACCGGCTGCATGACATCTTCCAATCGGACCAGGAGATCGCGCGGACGTTGATGTATGAATACGATGTCGTGTTGGTCGATATCGGCCAGATGGACAAGAACCAGGAGCTGTTGGCGAAGTACGACGCCGACTTGAAGAAGCATGGCGTCCCGTTCCTCACGATTTTGGACGGGGATGGGAACGTTGCGGTCAACCAGGAGACCAGTTCGTTAGAAAAGGACGACATGGAAAACCCGGGTCATGACCACGAGGCCGTGTTGGCTTTCCTCAAGGAACACCAGGCGTCTCCGCTGAAAGCGGGCGATGTGTTGGCGGCGGCGATCGAGCGAGGCCGCGCTGAAAACAAGCTGGTGTTTTTGCATTTCGGCGCGCCCTGGTGCGGTTGGTGTCATCGGCTGGAGGCGTGGCTCGCCAAGCCGGAGATCGAATCGCTGATGTCGCCGGTTTTTGTCGACTTGAAGGTCGACACCGATCGGATGGAGGGGGGACAGGCGATGTTGGATGAGTACTGCAAGGAGCCGAGCGGGATTCCCTGGTTTGTGTTCTTGGATCCGCAAACCGGCAGCGTCGTGGCGCATAGTACCGGGCCGAAGGGGAACGTCGGGTTCCCGTTCGAAGACTTCGAGATCGACCATTTCGTCGACATGCTGAAGCAGTGCGGAACGCGATTCGGCGCGACGCAGATCGAGACGATTCGGCAATCGCTGGTCGACAATCGAGAGGCGATCAAGGCTCGGCCGGCCCAATCCGCGGCTCGGGCATCGGGCGAATCGAACCAGTGAGTAAAAGCGGATCGCAGGTCGGAGCGGCCCCGGCATGGGATCTGGTCTTTTGTGGATTCCAGCTCATCTCGGCGACCGACGACGGTGGACGATTCGGGAAACTGGCAGCAGATAGCCTGGCTGTTTCGGGGGGGCGGATCTGCTGGATGGGCAGCGTCGACGATCCGCGAGTTCGCGGTTATCGAGGCCAGACGATCGATGGGGATGGTCGATTTCTGTCGCCGGGACTGATCGACTGCCACACACACCTGGTCTATGGCGGTCAGCGAGCGGACGAATGGGAATCCCGTCTGGCGGGTCGGACTTACGAAGAGATCGCACGGGCAGGGGGAGGGATACTTTCCACCGTTCGCGCGACGCGTGCTGCGAGCCTCGAGCAGTTGTACGCTGCGGCTCGGGCTCGGGTCGAGCAGCGGTTGGGCGAGGGGGTCACGACGCTGGAGATCAAGTCAGGCTATGGACTCGATTTGCCCAACGAGCTCAAGATACTGGAGGTCGCCCGCGACTTGGGACGGTCGATGCCGATCGATGTTTCCGCCACGTTGTTGGCGGCGCATGCGTTCCCGCCCGAGTACGTCGGCCGCGCCGACGATTACGTCGAACGGATCTGCCGAGAAATCTTGCCTGCGGCGGTTGGAAAGTGCGAGGCGGTCGACGCCTTCTGCGAGAATATTGCGTTCAGCTGGCCGCAGTGCGAACGGGTTTACCGTGAAGCCCAACGGTTGGGGTTGGGGATCAAGATCCACGCGGAACAGTTGACGTATACGGGCTCCGCGGCGGCCGCGGCCGCCATGGGGGCCTGGTCGGCCGACCATTTGGAATATCTCCGACCGGAAGAAGCTGAGGTGCTGGCCCGCAACGGAACGGTGGCGGTCTTGTTGCCAGGCGCGTTCTATTGCCTGCGTGAGACACAGTCGCCGCCGATCGCCGCGCTGCGGGAATCTGGAGCGACGTTCGCCGTCGCCAGTGACTGCAATCCGGGCAGCTCCCCGGTGGGCAGCCTGTTGCTGATGGCGAACATGGCGTGCACCTTGTGGGGTTTGAGTCCCAGCGAGGCGTTGGGCGGACTGACCGCGGGGGCGGCGCGCGCGTTGCGGCGGGAGCGGGACGTCGGCACCCTGGAGCTGGGCAAACAGGCCGATCTGGTCGTCTGGGAAATCGAAACTCCGGCCGAACTGGCGTACAACATTGGCGGGAATCCATGCCGCCAGGTATTCAAACGCGGCGAATGCGTCTGGGGACTGGATTGAAGGGAACCGCGATGGGCGTACAGGCGATCGAATTCGAGTGGGCTTGGGTCGAAGGAGAATGGCAACCAAATGTGCTGGTGATCGTCGATCGCGAAGGGAAAATAGAGACGGTATTCGGCGCCGAATCGACTCGGCCCACGCGGATCGAGTCGCAACGGGTGGACGGATTGGCAATCCCCGGTCTGCTCAACGTCCATAGCCATGCGTTTCAGCGTGGCCTGGCAGGTGCGACCGAGTTTCGAACGGCCGAACGGGACAGCTTTTGGACTTGGCGCAGTCTGATGTACCACTTTGTCGATCAACTGAGCCCCGACGATATGTATGTGCTGGCGCGGCAAGCGTTTCTCGACATGCTGCGGGGAGGGTACACGGCGGTCGGCGAGTTTCATTACGTGCACAACGACCGCGATGGACGCCCGTACCGGCAGGGGACGACGCTAGGTGACGCCGTCTTGGCGGCGGCTGCGGACGTCGGGATTCGAATCTGCTTGCTCCCCGTGCTCTACCAGCTTGCGGGGTTCGGCGGGAAGCCGTTGGAGTCGCGGGGGCAAAGGCGGTTCGCCCTCTCAATCGACGATTGGCTGTCGCAGATCGAATCGTTGTCGGCTGCGAACCAACACCGACCGGAGGTCAGCATCGGCGCCGCTCTGCATTCATTGCGCGCGGTCGATCTGGCGGCGGCGCGGGAGGCGCTGGACGGATTGGCGGCACTCGATTTTCGCGGGCCGATCCACATGCACATCAGTGAGCAGCAGCGGGAAGTCGACGAATGTCTGGCGTGGTGCGGCAGACGGCCAATCCAACTGGCTCTCGATCAGCTTCCGGTGGACTCGCAGTGGACTCTGATCCACGCCACCCACGCGGAGTCGTCCGAATTGGCGGGCCTGGCGGCGACCGGCGCAACGATTGGCGTCTGTCCCACGACCGAAGCCAATTTGGGGGACGGCGTTTTTCGAGCCGCGGATTGGCTCGCCGCGCCGGGGAAACTTGGAATCGGCAGCGACAGTCAGATCGGCCTCAACGGTGCGGGCGAACTGCGGATGCTGGAGTATTGCCAACGATTGCAAATGCAACAGCGCGTCGTGTTGCGAAGGTCCGAATGGTCGTGCGGAGAGTCGCTGTTCGAAATCGCGGCGGGGGGAGGTGCCCAGTCACTCCAGTTGCCCGCCGGTGCGATCGCCCCCGAACAGTTTGCCGATTTCGTGGTTCTGGATTCGAGGCACTCCACGCTGGGCGGATTGCCGCCGCGACATTGGCTGGACGCCTGGATTTTCGCAGACGCTGGTGATCTGGTCCAAGAAGTTTGGGTCGGCGGTAAGCGGCGGGTCGTGGACCGAACTCACGTCCACGATGCAGAGTCGCGGAACGCGTTTCGTGAGACGCGTAGGCGAATTCTCTCCACTTGGAGCGGCTGAACGGACCGGCGGGGGTACTTGTGGCTGGCGTGGTACCTTGAAACAATGGTGCGATTCACTGCAAGGAACCAATGGCGAGCTAGCATGAGAATTGAACCGCTCGGGGACAAAGTGGTCGTAAAGCGCGTGGATCCTGCCGAAAAGACCAGCGGCGGAATCCTGCTGCCGGACGGGGCCCAGGAGAAGCCATTGCAGGGCAAGGTTCTGGCGGTGGGAGCTGGGAAGCTGGTTCTGAACGGTTCGCGACAGAAAATGCAGGTTGCGGAGGGGGATCGAATCTTGTTTAGCCGGTACGCCGGCACGGAAATCGATGTCGACGGCGAAGAAGTATTGATCTTGGCCGAGACCGACATTCTGGCGATTGTGGATTGACGCGATTGTGGATTGACGCGATGTGCGGTGGATCGACCCGCGGAGCGGCCAGGAAACGGAGCGGCCAGGGGACTTGGGGCCGTGACTTCCGCCTGCTAGCGAGCCGTGACTCGCGGTGCGTTTGCCAGTGAACTGGCTGGCCATTCTGGAATTGATCTTGATTCTTGCGGTCGGCACGCTATTTTCCGCGCTGGAGTTGCGCAAACGACCACCGCAAAGCAGGCAGGGAAGCCGAAATGAAGGCCTGGATGATTTTCCTGGGGTTGTCCGCCCTTTTCTCGTTGGGTTGTTGTACCAATCCCAACTCGTGCGGGACCAACGGCTATGGCTTTGCAAATGCGCGGGTACCTCCGCCGGGGACCAGTTCCTATTCGACGGCATCGAACCCGGTTTACCCGGCAGCCACCGTCCCCGCCCCCGGAATGACACCAACGATAACCGCACCGACGATGACCATTCCGAGCAACACAAATCTTCCCGTATTGCCCGGTGCAACTCCGGTTGGCCCCCCGGGAACCACTGTTGGCTCAAGTGGAGTTCCCGCGCCGTACGGTTACCAAACCAGCACGTCGACTGCGATCAACGACCCGACGCGAATGCCGGCGGTCGATGCAACGGGGATCCGTGCGCCTAGCGGGTTTGCTCAAGCGGGTAGTGCGGCGGGGTATAGCCCGATCGCAATCGCGGGGAATCTGGAGTACGGAGCGAATCCGCAAATTGTCGGCGCCAATCCCAATGGATACCCGCCCGGTTATTCGGGCGCGATGCCCGCAAACAACGCGAACTACGTCTTAGCCCAAGCGTCTACCAAGCCGCTGGAGAGCGACCCGAACTATCGCCTGGGTTGGCGGCCGGTGGAGGGTGGCACGGCGCCGACGCAGCGGTAGACGGTAACAGCGCCGAGTACAACGACATGAGCGAACTGTTTCATAGCGCCTGGAAGACATTGGTCCGCTACTTCTTGGCGGGTGTTCTGGCGATCTTGCCGCTGGTGGTGACAGTTGCGGTGGTGTTGTGGGTCTCGAATTTCCTCACCAAGATCCTGGGTCCTCAGACCTGGATCGGGCGGGGACTTCGGGAGATTGGCGTCACGATTCTCCCGCAATCGACCTCGAGCTACGTCGGCGGGTGGCTGGTCGTATTGCTGGTCATCATTGCGATGGGGATCGTCTTCGAGATGGGGGCCAAGAGCTTATTCTCTCGCTTTCTGGAGCGGATGTTCGGGAAGATTCCACTGGTCGGCAGTATTTATCGGACATCGCAGCAGGTGGTGGAGATGCTGGACACCAGCAACAAAGATGCGATTAAGGGGATGTCTGCCGTCTATTGTTTCTTTGGCAGCCGGAGCGGTCCAACGATTCTGGCGTTTTTGGTATCGCCGGAGCGTTTTCGGGTGGGGGAGTGCGACTATCACATCGTGATGATCCCGACGGCGCCGGTCCCGTTCGGCGGGGCGATGATGATGGTCCCAGTGGAATTGGTCGAACCGGCAAATCTGCCGATCGATGCGATGATGAGCATCTACCTTTCGATGGGTGTGACGGCTCCGGATTTCATCGCCAATTCGAAGCAGGGTCTTGCGCCGTCCGCCGGGCAAAAAAAATAGCCCGCGGCGAGTCCGACTCGGGGCGGGCTGAATAGGAAGGGTAAAGACTTGGAATCGTGCGGCGCGATGACTGGCATCGGAGGCTGTCGATCCAAAAAAACCCGCACCGAGAGGGACTCGGGGCGGGTTTGGCTTGGCGGTTGCTCCACCGGAGCTGGCAACTGCGGTTAGTTGCTGGCGGTACGAGCCGTGTTGACTTGCGTCGCAATGTCGTTGAACGCGCTCTTGGTGTTCGTACCGACGGCTTGAATCGCCGTCAAGCAGACGATCACGATCAGCGCCAGCATGATGGCGTATTCCACCGCGGTTGGGCCGTCTTCCGATTTGATGAAACGTTGGACTTTGCTCAAAAAGTTCTTCATGTCTTCCTCCGATAGGAAACCACTTGCGGGCATGGAACAGCCACCGAGATTAAAGCCGGCGGACCTGCACTGTTCCTACTAGCCCCACTTCAAAAAAGTTGTCTTGGCGTTGAGTGAGCAAATTGGATTGACTCCGATTCAGCTCCGGTAGACGCTCTCCGCCGCAGCACGAGGCTGCTGAAGACATGCAGGTTTGGCGATCGCGGGGGGTTGAATTCCCGCAATCATTCCGGCGCCTCGCGGCGCCTTCACACGAACGACGTGTGAACACAGAAACCCTATGTCAGGAAAGGGGCGTGTCAAATTTCCCCACCCGAAACTTTTGCCAAATCGGACGATTTTTTCAGCGTTCTGGTGGTGGCCCGTACCGGATGTGACGACCGTACCGCGCGACCTGGCGCGGCTACGTTAACTCTGCCGGGACTGCAGGTGGTACTTCCAGCCGTAGACAAAGAAACATCCCCCCGCGATCACGCCGAACAACAGCGTGCTGAAGGTTGGAATCCATGCCATCACCAGGGCGGTGGCGTAAAGCACGGCGGCGGGGACATAGAATATTCCCGAGAGGATTCCCGCTTTGAAAACGAAGGTGCTTCCGGCGATAAGCGCCAGCACCGGAGACAACGTCAAAACCGGCAAGCCGAGGATCGCTTCCACGGGGAACAGCAGCATGGTGGCGGCCAGACTAGCCGCCCAGGCGTGGGCGATCTGTCGCTCCACGAAGGTGACGGGCCCCTGCCGTCGGCGGAGCGACCAGAACACGCCGGCCCAGGTTCCAAATCCGCACGACCACATCAGGAAATAATGCCAGCGATGCAAATCACCCATCCACAACAGCAGATTGGTCGCGAGGCAGGCCAGGAGGAGTACGACTCCGTGCCACATCCACAACAACCCCCAGCGTTCCAGGATGCGCGCGTGGTGCGTTTCGCGAAACCAGCTGGCGATCACTTGCGTAAATCGCCCTTCGCTGGCGGAAATCGGCTCGTCGTTGAGAAAGGCTGCCAGATCGTCGGCCAGAGCGCCGGCCGACGGATACCGCAGATCCTGAGGCTTTTGCAGGCAACGCATCACGATCATCTCCAGGCGACGATCGACGGCCGGGTTACTGAGCCGAAGCGGAATCGGGTCCTGCTCCAGGACCAGCATAATCGTTTCGACCGGACTCCCCCCCTGAAACGGAGGACGGCCGGTCAACATGTGGTACAGAATCGCCCCCAAGCTGTATACGTCGCTGGCCGGGCCGACCTGGCCTCGAGCCCCCGCGGCTTGCTCGGGGGACATATACGCTGGCGTACCCAAGACGACATCGGACCCGGAGAGGGACGTCGTACCGGCCTGTTCCTTTGCGAGGCCAAAGTCGGCGACGTAGGGGGCGCCCGAGCGTCCCAGTAGAACATTCGATGGTTTCAAGTCGCGGTGCAGGATACCCTGGCTGTGCGCGAATCCGATGGCTCGGGCGACCGCGATCATGATTTCGGCGGCCCGGCGTTGATCGATGGGACCGTCCGCCAGGAGTTGCGTAAGATTCATCCCGGAGATCAAGCGCATCGAGATGAACAACTGCCCGTTGTGATCCCCGACTTCGATCACGGGAACGATATTGGGGTGGTTGAGTTTCGCGGCGGCCCGCGCCTCTTGCAAAAACCGCTGCCGGTCGGACTCGGACGCCAAATCCCCTTTGAGGATCATCTTGACCGCGACGTCTCGATCCAAACTGACTTGTCGGGCGCGGTAGACAACTCCCATTCCTCCCCGCCCGATTTCTTGCTCCAAAAGGTAGTCGCCGACCCGCAATGGGAGCGGAACGCGTGCGTTGGAAAGATCCCTCGCATCGGCGGGAGGGGATTCGGACACCGCAGATCTGGACTGCCAACCCATGGCCTGGGTCACGGCGATCGCGCCCCACAGTTGCCGCAATTCGGCGAGATGCTCGGGGTGGTCGCGGCCAACCTGTTCCAAGTCGACCTGCTCCCCGTTTTGTATACGCGTCACCAATTGGTCGACCAGTTGCGCCAGTTGCAACTCGCGCTCGGCGTCAAGCTCGGATTCGGATCGTCGTTTCATTCTGCGATGGCGTCGTTCGGGCCCAGCGCTTCGCGCAGACGGCGAATGGCTCGGAGATAACGCATGCTGGCGGCGGGCTCGCTCAGCCCGAGCGCCTGCGCCACTTCCTGATTGGTGAGATGTTCGTAATGCCTCATCAGGATGATCTCACTGTCCGGATCATCCATGTGGGCCAAAGCCGCCTCGACCAGTTGCACCATTTCGCGGTTGATTGCCGCCGCGGCAGGAGTCAACTCAAAGTCCCGGAGTTGCCCCGCCAGGTCCACCGAGGACTGTTCCGACGTTGAAAAGCGCATCTCCTGTTCTCGATCGAGCGTGCGTTTGGAGGTGCCGCGATGCCGGCGATGGGCGTCGATCATCCGGTCTCGAGCGATCTGACGCAGCCAGAGGTGGAAGTCCATCCGCGGAGCGTCCAAGTATTCCCGCAACCGGCGGCTGGCCTCCATCATTGTTTCCTGGACGATGTCGCTGACATCCACGCGCTGCCGCAATCGTCGGTCCAGCCGCAGTTGCACCAATCGGTGCACCGCGTCGCGGTGGCGATCCAGCAGCGCGTCGATGGCCTGGCTTTGGCCATCTTTGGCCTTGCGGAGAAGTTCGCGGGTTCGTTCGTCGGTGGGCCACATACGCATTAAGAGCCTATCCCATTCCCCTTTTCCCCGCTGCGGGGGTACGGATGGGGTGCGGGGGGCCGGCGGGTGTTCGGATAGGCTGTAATTATGAAATCGGTCGGTTTTGCGGACAACGGCGGCGCGGTACTGTCATCAGGGCGTAAACAAGGTGGCTGGATCGTCGCGAATTTGAAATAATAGGATTGGCCCGTGGAATTCCCGTTTTTTGCGGAACTTGTGGCCTTTTGACCCGTCTAAAGCCAATGAATCAACCCCAGCGACGAAATGCCGATGCTGCGCTGATTCAGGCCGTTTTGGCTGGGGATGTCGATGCGTTCGCGGAATTGGTGCAGGCGTATCATGGTCGGTTGTACAACGCCATGGTGCGGATGGGGGGCCGGCCTGACGATGTCGAAGACATCGTTCAAGACACCTTTCTCCAAGCGTTTCGAAAACTAGATACCTTCCGAGCGTCCAGTTCGTTTTACACCTGGATCTATCGGATTGCCGTCAACGCCTCGATCAACTTTCACCGTCGGACGCGTGGGACCGTTCCGTTTTCCGCCCAAGCCGAAGAAGGTCGGGAGTTGGCGATCGAGACCGGTGAATTGCCGACGCGGCGACTGGAATCGCGCGAAGAAGCAGAATGGGTTCAGGAGGGACTACTGAGGTTGTCCCCCGAGCATCGCCAGATCTTGATCATGCGAGAAATCGACGACTTGAGTTATGAGGAAATCTCAGAGGTATTGCAACTGCTGGTGGGAACGGTCCGCAGCCGTCTGCATCGCGCGCGGTTGCAACTGAAACAAGTCTTACAGGAATCCGAAGAGGCGCAGGCCCCGAACTAAAGGTCTGCGCGGGTTGGGGGGTAGGCGTTCACGGGACGAAAACCAAAAGGGTGCACTTTGAGGGGGTCAGACCCCCGGCGCGTGAACGGTTACGGTTGGGGAGACGCCGAGTTTCCCGCTTTGAAAATAGATGGGGAATCCCATGAACGAGTCTTTCGATCCCGAATTATTGTCCGATTTGATCGACGAGCGGTTGGACGACGTCGATGCGGAGTCGGTCCGCAGCCGTCTGGCGGCGCGGCCTGAGGCGACGTCGCTAGGGGACGACTTGCTGGCAAACCGCCGCCGCATGCGCGAGCTGG
>JBGSLW010000056.1:0-28175 GCA_041740495.1 Pirellulaceae bacterium | reverse complement strand
GTTTAACGCCAAGCCGGAGGCGCCGGCTCCGCGCTGAACAGCAAACGCAAAGCCGGCGCCTCCGGCTTGGCGTTAAACGAAGAAAATGAAAAACATTTGGGGGAGGAGGGGGCCAGACCACGATGTGTAGAAACCAATGCCCGCTATGGGTGAGAGGGCTGCATGAGAGGGCATCGCGAGAGGGCTGCGCAAGAAAACAGCATGCGAGGGCCGACGGGTTTTGGGAAAGGCTCTCGCTCGGTTAGTCGACGCGTCGCCACATTTGTGGAAAGCGGTGGTCTGCGACCGCGGTTACTATCGCATCATCCAATTGGGGAAACGCCTAAAGCTCTTGTTTTTTATTGTGACCGACGGTCACCTCGATCATCTGCGGTTGGCCGTCGCGTATGAAATCGACGCGCGTCCGCGAAAACGGGGGGGTCAACCAAATCAACCGGTACAAAGCTTGCGGATCCGGGACCGGCTTGTTGTTCCAATGCGTGATCACGTCGTTGAGGCGGAGTCCCGCCGCCTCCGCCGGCGACCCGGCGATGACTTCACCGACCAATGCCCCAAAGGCCTCGCGCATTCCCAGACGCTCCAGGTCATCCAAATAAATGCGGTCGGGACGAACGCCAAAAAAGCCTCGCGTCACGCTGCCGTTGCGAATCATTTGCTCACACATTTCGCGGCAGAGGTTGGACGGGACCGCGAAGCTGATCCCTTGAAATCGCTGGCCGTAGATCAGTGTGTTGATTCCGACGACGCGACCTTGCTCGTCCACCAACGGACCGCCACTGTTGCCGGGGTTCACCGCCGCGTCCGTTTGCAGAAAGATCTGAATCCCGTCGTCCTGCCGCCCGGTGCGGTGAGTTCCGCTGATGATCCCTTGCGTGATCGAATTCTGTAAACCGTAAGGGGAGCCGATCGCCCAAACCAGCGAGCCGATTTGCAAATTGTCGCTATCCCCCCAATCGACCGGTACCAGATTGTTGGCATCAATTTTGATCACCGCCAAATCGGTCGTGCTGTCCTTGCCGATCACTTCGGCTCGGACGCTATGTCGGCCCTCCATTTCGACGCGAACCATATCGGCTTCCTGCACCACGTGGTAATTGGTGACAACATAGCCGTCGGGGGAGATCACGAACCCCGAACCCTGGCTATTGGGATCGGCCAATCCGCTGGACTGGATTGCGAAAATGCTGACGACGCTAGGACGGACCTTTTGGAAAACGAGTTGCGACCCGAGCGAGATTTCTCGGAGAGGGTCGGCGTGTTCTTCCAGTCGCGTCACCGCATGTTCGTACTCGGCTTGGATTCGCCCGCGCGTCGCGGCCAACGAAAAACGCTCGATGAAATACTCGGCAGTCCAGGGTGTGAGCGCCAAGACCACGCCCACCAATAGAAAAATCGCGCGGCTGAACGGATAGCCGCCGCGCACAGGCTTTTGCTCAACCTCCGTCACGCTCCGCAGTCCATGGGCGTCCATTCCGATGCGACCGCGTTGAGGCATCTCGTGACTTTCCGACGCAGTGGCCGGTGAACTCGGATTCGATTGGTACGCGTTGTCCATTTGCCCCTGCTCTCCGCGGCCACGCCCCAAATTCTGTGATGCGTCGCACCGCGAATGACTTGGACCGCATCCAAGTCCACCAGGCGGTGGATGTGACTCATTATACGCCGGCGGGGAATGGCGCCGCCACTTTTTACTTCGTTCCCGGTGGAGTATCGTCGCCGAACGCCGGAAACGACGACTCAACCCGGGGGGAATCGGTGTTGGGTCGCCGACCCGCCACAGCGGGAAATCCTGCGTGAATCTGCAACTTGCCAGCACCTCCGGTCGGCCGTTGCGCAAAGACTTCGCGTAATACGGTGAAGGATCATGGCACGACCTCCGCAGCGATCGAACGGGTATTGGACTTGGCTCCTAGGTTCGGCGGCCGACCCGATAGGCCGTCGCGCTGAGCCCAATCGTCATGGCCAGGGCGCCCCAGCCAAATACATCTCCGATCCAGGGATAGATCGCAAATACACGCTGTGTCGGTACCTCCGCCGCCAGCACCCAATGCGTGGTTTCGAAGTGGTTCAACGCGGCGAGGCGCCGCCCGGTACCATCGCTGATAATCGACAATCCATTCTGCGTTGGCCGCACGACCGAACAACCATTCTCAATACCGCGAAATACGGCGAGCGCAGCATGGTCTGGCGTGATTTCTCGCCAGTCTGACGATGGAACAAACAAGATATCCGTTCCCAGAACCCCGGCAGTCCGAATCGCGCTGGGAAAGTCGGCGTCCCAACAAACGATGGCGCTTACGTTGCCGAATGTCGTGCTGACTACCTGGGGAATGCCAGTTCCCTTCACCGAGCCTTCCAGGAGATTCCCACCAAACTTGAGATGTTCTAAAACGATCTGGCCGGAGGGCGCGAAGATCACCACCTTGTTTTCGGAACGGTCTCCATCCAGCCTTGTCACATAGGGCGCGACCACCAGGTAAATCCCCAATGTACTCGCCAGTCGTCCCAATTCGTCGCGAACGGACTGGAAGTCTGCAGCCAAAACCATCGGCGATAACTCCGACCAGACAACAAACTGGGCTCCTTGATCGGCCTGGCGCCTGGTCTCTTGAATCAAACGATCCAAGATCGACCTGCTGACGACTCGGAATCCATAGGCGTTACCGTCGTCGACCAATTTCCAAAGCTTGAGCCCTTCGCGGTCGCGATCGTGTACATACAGACCTGCGATCCGTACGCGAGACGCTTGGGGCGACGCTTGGGGCGACGTTTGAATGCGGAACCAACCGTAAAAATTGACGACCAGGAAGACGAGTCCGAAAAGCAGCGCTTGTCGTTGGGCGAGTCCGCGAGTCCGGCGACTCAGCAACGCCGCCGTGATCGACCCAAACCAAGCCATGAGGAATGCCAACCCCCAAATTCCGGTCAGCGATGCCAACTGGCGAAACGTGCTGAACTCCAATTGCGAGTACGCCCAGGCGCCGGTCGTCCCGAAGGGATTCGCCCAATTGAGCAGAAACTCAAACGAGGTTACGGCACTCGGAAAAATCAGCAACGCCGCCGGATGGTTCCAACGCAACAGCGCCCAACGATCCAACCAGAATATGGCACCAAACAACAAGCCGCCGAGGAAGGGAACATAGAATAACGGCGAGTCGAACGAGTTCGCCGTGAACTTCCAAAACGAGATCTGGCTCGCCACGCCGATCAAGACTGGCGCCACGAAGAAGGCATATCCCCAGGCGCCGCGGCGTGTGACCAACAGAAAAAACGGGGCGTAGATCCAGGCTGCCGGCGCCCAGGTGTGATTTCCGCGAGCCAGCACCAGCAAGATGCTTCCGAGGATTAGCAAACTCAGGTCGGCCAAGATCCGTGGCATGGTGGGACGTCCAACCATCGGATCGGTACGACCCCAAATCGCAGCTTGGTTGGCCGGCGCGATACGATCGGTCATCATTACGCCGCCCATCTGGATTGGATTGTCGACGGCGAGCGTGGTAGTCGCGAAAAGCGCATTGCGCTATCTCGTGGGACGGGAATCGATCGCGTGGATCCTTGAGAATTCGTCGAATCCGCGCCCTTCTTGCCAAGAATCGGGAAAATTGGGGGGCCTTGGCTACCGGAGGGGATTGGCTTCGTCCATCGGTTGGCCGTCAGCGGTCGTCGTCGACCGGCTTCAGACGCTCAGGACGAGTCGGATTAGGACGGAGAATCTCGCGGTCGTCCGGCCCACCTGCGCGAGGAGTTACCGAGACCAAATCTCGTTGCTCAACAAGATCGAGCTCCAAAGATCCTGGAAGCCGGCCATGGAACCTTGCGAGAGCACGAGAATGGTGCGGGCCTGTTCGGCTTCCGGCGGGGACGGATCGCGCCCGAGCCCGATCCGGAAGAAGTGTCGGATTTTCTCGGCATCGTCGATTTTCGCCGCGGCCACTTGTTGCAACAATTCGGCCAGTCGCGGAGGGACCCCCCAATCCCGGGTTGACTGCGGCAAGGACTCCACGATCGCTGGTTGGAGGTCCATCGCAGGATCGGGGCGGTCCCCAGGTTCAATGACCGGGTTGTCTGCAGGATTGGAGATACGAGCAAACGTTCCCAGTGATCCAGCACCGCTGCGATATTCGTTGTTGATCGTGGCCAAGCGGTCTCCCACCGACCGCTCCCGCTGGACTCGTGGGTACTGTCGAGAGAAATACGCCAAGGTGCCAAATTGGGGCTGGTCGTTCGAGGGAGCGGCTTGCTCACCGCGCCAAAAGGCATCGCTCAACAAAATGGCACGAAGCACGACACCCGCATCTTGATATTGGACCAGATCGTCAGCCAGCCGACGACGGAGGGGGACAAACGCCTCACCGACGGGCTGCGGCCATGCGCTGGCATGAGCGACCAAAGGATACCCGAGGAGCGATTCCCAGATCCAATCGACGCCCGCTTCGGCGCACTCGGTGGATGTTGCGATTCTTTGGGCGATCTGATCCAAGCGATCGAATTCGCTCAACAAACCGCTGTTGGAATCTTCGGCCACGCCGCGGAAGGCGGGATACGCCGCGACCAAGCGGCCATCGGACTCCTCAAAAAAGAGGGGCGCATCCGAATCGTTGGGCCGGCCCTCCGGGAAGAAATCCTGTTTTGCGAGTCGGGCTTGTCCCGCGTCGATCCCCAGCTTGAGTTGGGAGAAATAGGCTTGGAATTGCCAAAACTCTAGACGAACGAGCAATCCTTGGTTGCCGGTCGACGAGTCATGACATTGAGCACAACCCAACGACGAATGCAAAAAGGTCCGTCCCACATGATCGGCCAGACGGGGCGAACCGGGACCATAGCTGGCGGCGAGGGCCGTCAAGAATGAATCGGCATGGACCGGCGACTCGGCACCGGCGTTTTGCGAGTCCGCACCCCACGGATTCAGTAAGTTCTCAACCATCGAGTTCCAGGGAACTCGCTGTTGCAGTGCTTGTGCGACGTAGGCCGTCAACCGAGCAAACTCCGCCGCTTGCGTGGTTTGGCGGCCCTGCAAGAGTCGACCGGCAATTCTCTGGCCGAGGACCTGCGTACCCTGTCGGCCGTAAGTCTGCAGGAATCGTTCCAGCGCCGCGGTCGGCGTTCCCGCCATCAACAGTGCGATCGCATTTTCCCGCTCGGTCTCGTCGTCGGGCAGCAACGTCGTTACCACGCGCTGGGCCCACGCGTAGCGGGCGAGCCGTTCCGCGGGATCGATACCACTTTCGCTCCACACTCGATCCAATGCACCGTCGATTTCCGCAACCAGTCCAGCCAAGTTTTCAGGCTCGGCGACGCGTGCCGCCGCCGGCAAGTTGGGAGTCGCAGGCGCGCGCGTCGTCGAATTCGACGAAGGGGGCTGGTGGCCTGCGACGGCTGACCGAGGCCGGTCCACGGTTTCGGGTTCTCCCCCGGTCCGTTCGATCGAATCGGAACGCGGTGGGATAACCGGCGTCGACTTGCGAACCAAATCGGGTTCACCGCGCGAGGAATTGGGTAGGGAACGCGCCGCAGATCGATGCCGTTGCCAAGCCTCCAGCCCGAGAAGAACCAGCCCCAGTGAAATCCCCAGCACGATCACACCGGCCAGCGAAAGCGCCCAGGAATATTGGCGCCGTGCTGGTCGTGCGGTCGATCTGGTCGCCAAAGTAGACGAGGCCAAAGTAGACGCCGAGTTCTTCCGCCAGGCGGCCAACACGGGATCGACGACATCCGGTGGACGTTCGTCCCGGATCGCTTCGGCCAAAAAGGCCTCGAGCAGTTGGTCGTGCGGATCATTCATGGCTGCAGTTCGATTAGGGCAACGGCTCGGCGATTCGGCGCTGGACGCAGTCGCGGAGTTTCTTCTTGGCGCGCTGAATCAAATTCTTGGCCCCGTGTTCGCTCATCCGCATCCGATGGCCAATTTCGGCTCGCGGAAGTTGTTCTTCGTATCGCAGGCGGAGTGCTTCGCGAACTCGCGGCGACACCGTCTGCAGACAATCGCGGAGCGCTTGCAACATCTCGGCTCCGGAGTCATCCCGCACCCAACTGACCCAGACTTGTTCGAAGACTTCAAAATCGCCCGTTCCGACCGACTTGGACTGGCGACGGTAATGGGAGACGAACAGCGTGTAGGCGACCCGCCGCAAATAGCCGGCAGTGGCAGTATCGTCATAAACGGCGAATGGCTTTTGAAGTACTCGCAAAAAGGTCTCTTGAGTCAAATCCTCCGCCAACGATGGAGAACACCCGATCGCTCGGAGATATCTCCAAACGCCGGCTTGGAATTTCTTGATCAGCGCCTCGGGGTCAAAGGTCCCGCCGGCGGGAGGACGGTCGGCGTCCTTCACTGGGGTCCCGGATCGACCAAAGGCGGGCGGCTGTACTTGGGAGGAAATCGTCGAGCTCGCACGAAACAACTACTCGGTTTACGACAGCAACCGGTTACGACAGCAACCGGTTATGACAGCAACTCGGTGATCACCTTCCCGCTGTTGGCGATTTTCATCGGGCGACCATTCCGGCTGGTAAACGTAGTTTCTAACGAGATCCCTAACGATTTGCAAATCGTCGCCATCAAATCTTCGGAAGAATAGGTCGGGCCCTCGACCCGAGTCCCATCCTCATTGGTTTTTCCCACGGCGATTCCGCCGCGGAGACCGGCCCCCCCGACGACGACGCTCCAACTGCGTGCCCAATGATCCCGGCCCGCGTCCCCATTGATCCGCGGGGTTCGGCCGAACTCGCCCATCCACACGATCGCCGTATCGGCCAGCAAGCCCCGTTCATCCAGGTCCTGCACCAACGCCGCCATCGCTTGATCCATGATGGGGAGCCGCTGGTCCTGCAACGTCGGGAAAATGCCCTGGTGATTATCCCAACCGCCGAGATCGACTTCGACAAACGGGACGCCGATTTCGACCAACCGCCGAGCCATCAAGCAGCCGCGGCCGAAGTTGTTCCGGCCGTAGCGATCCTGCTGCTCAGCGGACTCGCTGTCGACGCGGAAGGCCTCCATCTGCTGGCTGGTCATCAAGTTCAAAGTTTTCTGGAGGACCTTGGCGTGTTCGGCGGCCGCCGGCCCCCGCGACTGATCGATGAATCCCTTTTCCAGCAGACTCAACGCCTGCATCCGCTGCTGCACGCGCTCCAGGGGCATTCCCATGTCCAGATTGCGCACTTGTCCGTTGCTGTCCACGGCGAACGGCGCCCAGGCCATCCCCAGGAATCCCGGACCTTCGCTGTCGCCGCCGATCGTGACGAACGGTGGGATTTCCAGTTCCGGCCGCTGCGCGATGAGTTCGTGCGAGAGGACCGCGCCGTAGCTCGGATAATCGACGCTGGGATTCGGGACGTACCCGGTGTGCATATAGTAGCGGCCGCGTTGGTGGTCAGCTTCCCGCGTGCTCATGTTGCGGACGATCGCCAAGCGATCCATGACCTCGGCGATCTTCGGCAAGTGCTCGCAGATCTCGACGTCGCCGGCGGTGCGGATCGGACGGAATGGACCACCCGTGTTGGCGCCGGGCTTGAGGTCCCACAGGTCGATCGTGGAAGGGCCCCCCCCCATCCAGAGCAGGATCGCGCTCTTCCGATTGCGGATCATCTCCGCCGCCTGCGCTTGGACGCTGTGTCCGAACGCGAGCGCGGTCCCGCTCAATGCCGAGGCGCCGGCGAGGTGTTGCATGAAATGGCGGCGGCTCATCCCGGCGGGGGTGCGTAAGTTCATGGTGCGGGCCTCGCTCTGAAAAGTTGTCAATGATTGAAAATGAACTCGTTGCTGTTGAGCACAACCCACCACACGTCGCGGAGGGTTTCCAAGATATCACCACCCCGCGCCGCCAACAGCTGATTGGCCAGGCGAATTTCGGCAGAGGTCGCCGACCGGCTCAACCCCGCTTGGAACAACCGATCGAGCTTGTCCTTCTGCGAACCCGGGCCGGCGGCAACTTGCTCCAAAAACGTCTGACGCCCGCTCCCCGTGGCGACCCGGATCATTTCGCCGTTGAACATCATCAAAACCTGCGGGATCGTGCCGTTGAACGAAGTCGATTCGTCCCCCTCGTCGGTCCCAAACGTGCGGGAGAATTGCTGCAGCCACTGGTTCTTCTGGCGCTCGCGCTCTTCGTACGTGCCGCTGGATTGCTCGGCGGCGGTCGCTTTGGCCAACGATTCGTACAACTGCTCCGCGGTCATTTGCCGCAAATAGAACCGAGAAAACTTGGGCGTCTCTCCCAGCAGGGGATCGTCTTGCGCATTGGTCGGATTCCCTTCGCTGGAAAGTCCATACGGACGCGAGAGGACGATCCACCGCACCAGTTCCCGCACATCGTAGCCGGACTCACGAAATTCCGCGGCCAGATACTCCAGCAGCTCCGGATGCGAAGCCGGGTTGTGCGGGCCCAAATCGTCCAACGGTTTGGTGAATCCATATCCCAGAAAATGCGCCCAAGTTCGATTGACCATCGCCTGGGCGAGATACGGGGATTCGATCATCAATTTCCCCAACGCCTCCCGCCGATTGACCTCCCGCAAATACCCTGACTTGTCGATCGCGTGCCCATCCACGAACACGGGGAAAGCGACCTTGACCAAACCATTCCGCAGCTCGTAGAAGGCGTCCGCTTCTTCCGGGTCGCCACTCTCGCCCGCGAAGTCCTGATCGATCAACTCCGGCCCCAAGGCGCCCCCCGTCGCCGCGGAGTTCCGCAAGGCGCGCGTCTGCCGGAAGAACGCGTTCATCTCCCAATACTTCTGTTGCTTCCAGTCGTTGAACGGGTGGTTGTGGCACTGCGTGCACTGCACTTGCAAACCGAGAAAAATCCGCGAGGTCGCCGCGGTCGCCTGCGCCGCGTTGTCCTCGGCAATCTTGTCGATCAAATAATTCGTCGCACCGTTGAATTTCGCGGTCCCCGGCGCCGTCGTCCCCGTCGCCGTGACCAACTCGTACACCATCTTGTCGTACGGCTTGTTTCGGGCAAACGAATCCCGCAAGTACTTCTGCATCCCCTCCCGGCTGATCAACGAATTTTGATCATTGCCCCCCGTGCGTCCAATCAGAAGGTTCGTCCATACCGTTGTCCAATTCCGGGTGTAGTCATCGACGAACTCGTCGTCCGCGAGCAGGCGGTCGACCCATTCCTCACGTTTGCGCGGAGACTTGTCCGCCAAGAAACGATCCCGTTCTTCCACCGAGGGAATCCGTCCCAGGACATCCAGGCAGAGTCGGCGGAGCCATTCCCCATCGGCGGCCGGATCGGACGGCCGAATCTGATGGTCGCTCCAGCCTGCCTCAATCAACTCGTTGATTTTGAGGACTTGCGGGATCTGGACATACGAGCCTTCGGCGGCAGAGCGTCGCGCGGCCGAGCGCTGCCGGGCACTTTCGGATTTCGAATCATCCGCTCGAGATTGCCCCGAGTCCTCCTGAAAGGGAACCGCCGACGCGGGGCAAGCGAATGCGTATCCGAACAAGAGCATCCATCCGATGGCGATCGAAATCCCTCGCCGATTCGCCCTGCCTGGATTCATGGAATTTCGCGATAAATCGCGCCCTTGTGCGCTTTCTCAACCCCAGTAAATAACCGCTCAATGCTCGCCGTTGTACTCGAATTGCCTGCAAAAAGTCGCCATCAATATTTTATCACCAATTGTAATTTTGACCTCAGCGTGCAATTTTGAACCCCCCTAAATGGTGGGTCGCAATGAACCAGTGTTTAAAATTGAAACGATTCATTTTGCAATCGGATCTTTTGGTGAGCCATATACCCCAAAGTTCCAAGGAGCGGCGAATCGGACAGAACAGCCCTGGTTGGCCTGCGAATGGGTCGTGGCGGCGAAGTCCCCCAGGCCGAACATTGAGGGGGTTTGGCGGCAAGGAACGAAAAAAGCCGGCAGAAAATGCCGGCTTTTTCCATGAACGAATCCGCTTGAACATCAGGCTTAAGCGGAAATAATAACTGGCCGGGGCTTCCGTACCGAAGTACAGGAAGCCCTGGCACTGCCTCGTCTCTGTTCCGCCCCGTGTCTGCTTTCGCAAACAGTGGGACGTACCACTTCCGAATAATCTAATAGAGCAAAGTCCGTGCCAAAGTACCTCTAGACGGCGCCCGGACCTTGGGTGTTGTTCGAGATATCGATTGTTCGCTCCAGTGGAATGATGCAGACTTGACCGTCGTTGTCGTTGCCGACACGTCCGGTCCGGGCAACTCGGCCGATCGTCTCAACGGTTCTCTCCAAGAAGTCATCGTTGACGGCGATCTGCAAAGTCACTTTTCGAAAGACTCGGGCAGGCCGCTGAGTCCCTCTCAACAGGTTGATTTCGGCCGGATCGCCGAATTCTTGCGAGTCGCTCACGGTGATGCGTTCGACGCCGATCGCCGCCAACGCGACCTTCATCGCTCGCAGTTTCGTCGGCTGAATCGTCGCCAGGACCAGTTTCATGACGTCTCAGCACGCGGTTGCAAGTCAGGCAACGGATAGTCCAGAATACTCAAGTCCGATCCGACGACCTGGTGCAGGCGAAGCCAACCTCGAGTCACCAAGTCGACGCGGCGGGCAACGAAGTCCCTATCGAGCTGGTTGCGGGAAAACGGCCCCTCGACGACCACCGGCTCAAAATCCGGATGCTGGACAAACTGAGCCAACACCGGATCGCACAACAAATGCCGCTCCCGCTGAACGTGGAGTACTTCGGGGTGGACGTCGCCGATCACATAGCGGAGATATAAGCTGCTCTCGACCATTTCGGCGACATCTCGACCACAGACGTCGCACAGGTAGCCTTCTTCACATTTGGCCATGATTCATTCCGACGACGTGAAATCCTCGAGCGAGCCCCGCTATTGTATGCATGCCTTTCAGGACACGAAATCCAGCCCTAAAACGGTAGTTATGTAAAAAGCTTACGTTTTGTATTATTTTGGATGTTTTTTCTTCCTTTTGAACTTGGTCGAAAACGCCGTATAAATAGAAGTCGCATCGTCTCTTTTTGCCGAATCGAACGCGCCAGAATGTTGCCTCGTCGACGCTATCCCTGCTTTTGGATCGCCTGGTGGTTGGCCCTTGCGGCTTTCCCCGTGGGGATGGCCGCACCGACGGCTTGGGCGGGCCGAGCTTCGAACTCGGCGATGGGAAGCCGCGCTCCGGCAGAAGAGCTGCTGGAGAATCTGACGGAACAGCTGGCTGAGTGCTCGCAGCGCGTCTGGCGCGTCTGTCGCCGCCCTACGAAGTCGATTCAATGCACCGCATTCTCTGCGCGATCTGGGCACGAGTTCAGTGCGGCGATCCAGCCAAGGCATTCCGCGGCCGCCCGCACGGAAATGGCGCGTCATAACGGCTTCGGCGCCTGGTTGCGCACCTAGCCCCCTCTCTCTTTTCAGCCCGTTGGAAGGCGTTGCCGAGTCCCCGCGGCTCGGTAGGGAATGGGTTGAGTACTGCATGGCGCCCGGGACGTACGCGACTTCTTGAGTCGCGGAGCGGCGCGGCAGACTCTTCCCCGATTGGGACTTCACTTGAGAGAGGGGAACACTGTGTCATTGGCAAATCGTAATTCAGCGCCCCGGAAACGCGGCGGCAATTCTGCGGACTCGTATGGGATTTTTTCGCATATCCGCGAGGACTTTCTCGCGTCGATCGTTGTATTTCTGGTCGCACTTCCGTTGTGCATCGGGATTGCTGTGGCGGTGGGGGTCAGTCCTGCCCGGGCGTTGATCACCGGGATTATTGGGGGCGCGGTCGTCGGGTTCTTTGCGGGATGTCCACTGCAAGTCAGCGGCCCAGCAGCGGGCTTGTTCGTGATCGTCGCCGATCTTTTGCGGCAAGGGCAGGATAAGTATCTGCGGGATGTCGGCGGCGGCATCGATCCGACGGCTGGGGAGACGGCGGCGGCGGCCTATGCGCTGGTGATTCTGGGGTGTGCGGTCTTTCTGGCCGGTATTCTGCAAATTGCGGCCGGTCGATTGCGAATCGGCCAATGGTTCCGCGCCGTTTCGCCCGCGGTGATCAAGGGAATGTTGGCAGGAATTGGGGTGCTGATTCTGGTCAGCCAATTCCACGTGATGTTGGATCACACGGCGCTATGGCATGGGGAAAAGGCCCACGGGGGTCTGCAGTACTTGGCGACCATCCCCGAAGCGATTTTGAAATGTTTTTCAGCGGACACCACGGCCAACCACCATTTGGCCGCGTTGATCGGGATCGTCACGATTCTGGCCATGGTGAGCTGGCCGATGCTGGCGCCGCGGCGGTTGAAGTTGATCCCCGCAGCCTTGGTGGGGATCGCCCTGGCGACCTTGATCGCCATGGTTGGGGGGCTTGATATCCAGCGGTTGGACGTACCGCGCAACATGCTGGAGGAAGTCACGCTGCCGAGCTCAACCTGGCTCGGTTTGTTGTTCGAGCCACTTGTGCTGACCAGCGCCATCGTGATTGCTCTGGTCGCCAGTGCGGAGACGCTGTTGTGCGCGACCGCGGTCGATCGGATGCACTCGGGCCCCAAGACCAAGTACGACCAGGAACTGATGGCCCAGGGGGTAGGGAATGTCCTCTGCGGCCTGGTGGGGGCATTGCCGATGACGGGAGTCATCGTTCGCAGCACAGCCAACGTCAACTCCGGTGGTAAGACTCGGCTATCGACGATTTTGCATGGAGTCTGGTTGCTGTTGTTCGTGGTGGCGTTTCCATTTGCGTTGTCCTATATCCCTCGGGCGGCCTTGGGGGCGCTGCTGGTGTACACCGGTTACAAACTGGTCAATCCCAAAGAAATCAAGCACCTGTGGCAAACGAGCAAGTCGGAGGCGGGGATTTATTTCGTGACGATGACTGTCATCGTTTGCGAAGACTTGTTGGTGGGGGTGATCGTCGGCGTCCTGCTCTCGGCGGTGAAACTACTGCATCGGTTTTCGCAACTCAACGTCCAATTGGACGTGGCGGAGGACCGGAGGGCGGCCCACTTGCATTTGGAAGGCGCTGCCACGTTTTTGCGACTCCCGGCACTGGCGGCTCAATTGGAGCAAGTTCCGGACTCGGCGGAACTCCACGTCAGTTTTGAGCATCTCTCGTACATCGACCACGCTTGTCTCGACCTGCTCATCGATTGGGCTCGCCAGCACGAGAACAAAGGGGGCCGGTTGGTGTTGGATTGGGAGCGGCTCCACGGCAGGTTTGCCTCCGAGCCGAAGTGGAATGGCAGCAATGGACTCCCGAATGGCGCCTCGCGATTGCCAACCCCTGGAGGTGCGCCGGAGTCGGCGGAATCGGTGGTCGGTCCACCCCCGCCCGTGCCGCAACAGCGGGCTGGCTGAAATAGTTGCACCCGATCGAGAAAATTCCCTTTTTTA
The DNA here is from genome assembly GCA_041740495.1 of Pirellulaceae bacterium. Taxonomy (GTDB): domain Bacteria; phylum Planctomycetota; class Planctomycetia; order Pirellulales; family Pirellulaceae; genus JANMEB01. The sequence goes on along the minus strand of JBGSLW010000056.1, from coordinate 14,853 downwards.
GCCGCGGCGGAAAGTTCCCTGTCGGGTCGCGTCCCCCGATGTTGATCTTACTTTGCGCGGGCACGTCGTCATTTGCCGGAGGGGACGCCGAAATGGACCAAGTCCCCCACGCAATACCGAACCGCGCAGCCTGGCTCATTTCACTTCTTCGGGCGGCAAGACCCTCGCATTCGCCGCACTTTAGATCCTCGTCGAGGTCCTCGTCATGATCCTTGCCATGATCGCAACCTTGACCGCGATAAACTCCCTGCCGAACGGGACGTTTTTCCAAATGCTGGCGGCTTGGCTCGTCGCGATAACGGCGTTTTGCCTGGTGGCTTGGATTCCGTTCGCTCCTACTTTGTGGCAATCCGATACGCAACGAATTCGCTTTCAAGGACGATTTGCCTGCGGCGCGTTGACTCGTTTTTCTTACGATTCCCAAGGTCACCTGCGTTATGTCGCCTTGACGGCAGAATTACACGAGGAGCCTTGGGGAGAACGGATTGGCAATGCCGAAAGCGACGGTCCACCGATCCAGCTTTTGGCTGCCGTACAATATATGGAGTATGCCGAGACTAAAGAAGGAACGCGAACCGTCGCCGGCTATTCCGTGGGAGGTGGCGGGGCATTCGAGCCGACTGCAGCCGAGATTCGACTCCCGCTCGACCTATTCGAAACGACGCTCCAGGATCGCGCGAGCGCCGCGTGCGAATCGTATTTGGGTTCCGGGCAGATCACGGTACAACTTCGCGCCGCCGGACCACTGCACTATGGTCCTTGTCAAATGATCTGGCATTCGCCCCTGTCGATTTGGCAATTCGATTCAACCGGTTCGCGACAGTCTATCTGCGCGATCGATGCAGAAATCGATGGAAAGACCCTTCCGATATTGGAGCAGAATTCGGTCAGCGGCATGTTGCTGACAGGAGCGGGTTGGTTCGAAAAGCAACATTGCGGCGCCGGTTGATCGGGCCCCGTTAGCCGCCGGCCAACGGGAAGAGCTGGGCATCGATTCGATGCAGTTGTTCGCGTATTTGTGGAATGGCATCGAGCGTGGCTTGTTCCCCCACGGCCGCCAGTTCATCCGTCCGAGTGAACTCGGTCAGCTGAAATTGGGTCACGTCGGGTTCGATAACGATGTCGGCCGGTTCCACCCCTAACGCGTTGATGCTGACGCTTTGGACCAGATAGCTCCGCAACAAAGTTTGGATGGTCGAAGCCGACCGCATTTGATGCGCTGGCGTTTCGGGGCGATTGCGCGCGAACTCGTGCTCCATCTTGGCAGTCACGCTCACCGCGATCACGAAATTACAGCCTTTGCTGGCGAGGACGTCGGCCGGAACGTTGTCGATCAATCCGCCATCCACCAAGGCTTGCCCATCCCGATTGATCGGTTTGGCGAGAACCGGCAAGTTAATACTCTCCAGGATCCCGTGCACGGCGTCGCCGGACTCGCGGACCATGGTTCTGCCGCTGATCAGATCGACCGTGATGGCGTGCATCGGAACCGGAAGTTGTTCGAAGCATTTGTCCTTGAGGTATTTGCGGAGCATCGGGTCGAATTGCCGGGTGCGATACTTGTATAGCAGGTACCATTGCTCCCCCCCGGGGAGCATTCGAAAAAACCTCCCCGGCTTGAGATCGCGGACGAAACACTCGATTGAGTAGTTCACGTCCATACCGGATGCGTACACCGTACCGGTCATGGCCCCGGCGCTGGTGCCGGCGATCATGTCGACGACAATCCCCTGTTGCTCGAGGGCTTTCAGGACTCCCAAATGGGCCATCCCGCGGGCCGCCCCTCCTCCCAAAGCGACACCGATCTGCACGCCCCGAAGCAAGTGCACCAGCCGCTCGAACCCACCCACGGTGGCGGGCCCTTGCTGCGGTCCAGGCTGGCCCCTGGTTAACTTGATATCGCGGTGCGCCAATGCGCGGAGCGCCGGAGCCAGAGGGGCCAATTCATCATTTCGCAACAACCAGACCAAAACGACCTTGTCGCGCCAGCTGGGAGCGCGTTGAAGAATGGCGTTCAACCGGGGGAGGGAAGCTTCCCAATTCTCTGGGGTGACGCACCAGAAAATGCGTCCGCAGACTTCGAAGGCCCCCACCGCGCGCTGCGGATCAATTCCGGCGCTGGCGTCCCCAACGACGCGGCCTGTCCGCAGCCACTCGGGGACCCGCCGCTTCAATTCCGCTGGCTCCAGCTCGTCTTCCCCCCCGATCACCCGCAGATAGCGGATCCGTTCGCTGGAGGGAGGGGGCGGTTCGTCCACCAGCACTTGAATGGTTTCGCCCAATTCGGCCAGGCGATGCAACAAGCGCTGGGTGATGCCGCGCGTATCCGCCGACTGATGAAAAAAACCGACGGCGAGTGGTGGATGCGAATGCCGGTCGCGGAGAATCGCGCTCTTCACCGATTGTGCCACCAGCCGCAAAAAATTGTTGCGGAATTCGGGATGGACCCGAAACAACTCGATCGCCCGTCGATAGTTCAGCTTCAGCAACGTGGAAGGATCGACCGCCACGCAATCGATACCGGCTGGTTCATCCAACGCCGCGGCCATTCCGCCAAACTGGGCTCCTGGAACGACGTCGCGCTGGATCACGACATTGCCCTGCGCATCCATGACCGAAGAGCGTAAACGCCCATGGATGACCAGGAATAGGTCGGTGACGAACTCGAAGGCCTTGTGGATGCAAGCTCCCGGCTCGTACCGCACCACCTCGATCGATCCGGCGATTTCTCGGACCGCGGCATCGTCTAAACCGTGCGACACGGGATGCAGGCGAAAGAGATCAACGGCTTCGTTGGACATGAGTATCCTCGTGCGACTTGAAATCCGCCGCGTTTGCGGTCGAGTCTCCCCGGTAAAAACCGGGCAACTCGCGGCGGATCGAATCCCCGAACCCTGACTGCGGCGCCCGATTTGCCACGTCGTTCACCCAACTCAATTCCTTCAGTTTGGCGAACGGCAGCGAATGGTCCAAACGCCGGCGATCGTACAACATGCGATCCAACTGCCCGTTCAACAGCATCCGCCAATCCCATTCGATCCGCCCGCGCCCTTGCGCGTAGATCACCGTTGTACAGTTTGCGGTAATCCCGTGATACCAGCGCGGCGCTTCCACCAATTGGTTGATTCGATTGGCGTACTCGAACAAGAACTGCCGATCCTCCAGCGGGCGGCTGCGTAGGTGGTACAAATACATGTCGTGCCCGACCAGGCATTGAGTGCGCCGCAGGATTGCATCCCGTTCGTCGCTCACGACGTACATCAGCTCCTGCTGGCGATACAAACTTTTGAGAAAATCGTATTTCTGCCCGCGACGATAGCGAACCTCCAAGGAAATGCAGAGCCGCCCGATCTCGCCAAAGTCAAAAACGAACATTGGATGGCACATGAACCGCGACCCCCAATAGAGGATCAGCACGTCGACCCCGCTTAGCCGTGACAGCCGATACCGCCGAGTTTCATAATGTAGCGTGTAATCTTCAATCGAGCGGTACTCGGTGTTGCGGACGTTGGTCACGACGAGTTCGTCCCCCGCGAGTTCGATCGTGGGCAACTGAGAAAAATTCGGGTCCCAGTCCCGATGGTGACTCGGTTCGATCGTACGCCACCACCAATAAAACAGTGCAAATGCGATCAACAGGATCAACAACGCTTGGGAGAGATGCGGCGTCAAAAGGAACACCGCGGCAACGGCGGCAAGCCAAGCTGCGCTGAGCAGCCAACCCCACCAGGCGCCGTGTGCAACGTCGAAGTACATCGCACCCGCCACCCACAACGTGAGGGGCGTGGCGACTAGAAAGACGATCGCTGCAAATACAACGAAATCCATGTGCTTCCCGATTTCGGCGAGTCGAAAACGCGCACGGGCCGCTACGGTTTCAGCGCGGCGCCCGCAACGCCTTGAACGATTTGTACCCAATGGACGGCGGTGCACGGCCCCAGATCGCGGGCTTGTTGTCGGCACGAGGTTCCCGTGGCAACCACCAGCGATCGTTCCTGCATGGCTCGGCGAATCGCTGGAAGGAACTTCTGTTCGGCGATCCGCCGCGACCATTCGAAATGCGTGTAACCAAACGAACCTGCCATACCGCAGCATCCCAGATCGGGCGTGGCAGCGGAATACCCCGCAGACTCCAAGATGACTTGCGGCGCATCGGACCGAAACAAGGCCCTCTGGTGGCAATGCGGGTGGACCAGCACCGGTCGATCGTCCAGCGCGACTCGTTTTTTCATGCGAAGCCGCCCAGCGGCGATTTCGTCCGCCAAGAAATCGTCCAGCAGCTTGATTTGGGGGGAGATTTGCCGGTCACGGGTTTCGTTGCGCACCAGGTCCGGCAGGTCGTCGATCAGCGCCGACGCCTCCGACGGCTCCAAACAGAGAATGGGCAGGCCGGCATGCGCGAACGAGGCCAATTCCTCCCAAAGTGATTCGGCCCGGTCGCGGGCTTCGTCGAGCAGACCCAACGAAATCCGAGTCCGCAGGGCGTCGAACCCCCTGAGGACCTGCACGGAGAAACCGCAGCTCCAGAGTAGCTCGATCGCCGCGATCCCGATCTCCGGCTCCAAAAAGCGGTTCCAGGCATCGACGAACAGCGCCACGGGCCGCCCTCCCTGCGGTTGCCGTGCGGCATTCTCCCGCCACCACTTGGCAAACGCATTTCCGGCCGGACGCGGCAACGGACGCCGGGCGTCGATTCCATAGCGTCCTTCCAGCAGTCGCCGGACCCAGGCTCGGTTCAACAGCCAGCCGAACCCTCGGGCAAACATCGCGGCGCGGGCCAGCGCCTGGGGCATGTTGGCCAGAAACGCGGCCGAACGCGGAACACCCTCGGCATCCCACCGGATTTGCAGTGCTTCACTCTTGAGCCGCGCCATGTCGACCGCGTTGGGACATTCCGATTTGCATGCTTTGCACGCCAGGCACAGATCGAGTGCCGCATGCAGATCGGGATTGGCCAGACCCGGCGGCTGGAGCTGGCCGGAGATCGCCAGCCGAAACAAGTTGGCTCGGCCGCGCGTCGAGTCCCTTTCGTCCAGTGTGGCGCGATACGAAGGACACATCGTTCCCTTCAGCATCTGGCGGCAGGCCCCCACGCCGTTGCACTGTTCGATCGCTCCGACGATCGAGCCTTGTTCGCCGTAGCGAAACCTGGCCGGCGGATCGGCGATCGCCCGCAGGTACCGCTGCCGCGCCGTTTCATCGTCCCCGTAGCGGAGCAAGCGATCGAGCGGCGGCGCGTCGATCTTCCGTCCGGGATTCAAGAGTCCGACCGGATCAAAGAGTCGTTTCGTCTCGCCAAACGCGCGATACACCTCCGGGCCAAACTGACGGCGGAGAAATTCGCCGCGGACGATGCCGTCTCCATGCTCGCCGGAAAAGACCCCGCCCACCTCGAGGCATTTTTCGAAACAAGCTTCCGCCATCCCCCGCATTTTGCGGCGATCCTCCGCCTGATGCAAATCCAACATCACCTTGTAATGCAATACGCCGACCGAAGCATGGGCGTACGCCGAAATCCCCATCCCCAACCGCTCCCCTTGTTCGTAGACGAAACGGTTGTATTCGGGGAGGCGTTCGATGGGGATACAAGCATCCTCGATCAGCGCGATCGACTTGGCCTTGCCCGGCAAATTCGAGATCAATCCCAGCCCCAGCCGGCGGACTTCCCAAGCTTGCTTCTGCTCGGCGGGGCTGGTCAAGATGCGATGCTCCCCTTGCGCCGCGGCCCCCGTCATTTCCTCGGTAAAAGCACGACTTCGCTCGGCGGCCCCCGCCGCGTCGTCCCCGAAAAACTCGACCAGGAGGACCGCGATCGGCTTGCCCCCCGGGGCGATCACGCGGGCCCAATCGCGGGTCGAGGCATTGCGCAGCGCCTCCCCCACCAGGACTTCATCCAACAGTTCCACAGCGCTCGGTCCAAATCGCAATACGTCCGGCAGAACGCGGAGAGCCGCATCGACCGATGCAAAACGGCTGACCACGAGCGCCGTCCCCCGCGGCAACGGCTGCAGACGTACCGTGGCCTGCGTCGCCAGGGCCAAAGTCCCTTCCCCCCCCACGATCAAATCGGAAAGTGACCGTGGACGTTGGGGATCCAAGAATCGCTGCAGTCCGTAGCCCGCGGCGATTCGAGGGAGATGTGGGATGTGATCGCGCAGCGGCTGGCGATATTCGTCGACCAGTCGCGAGACACCCGCACACAGCCGGCCAGCGACGCCGGTATTCTCGGAGGCAGCATGCCAAGCCGCAGCGTCGAGCCACTCGGTCGCAAAGGACTCGCCGTCCGACAAAACGCAAGTCAACGACTCGATCGAATCACAAGTGCGACCGAAGACGATCGAACGCGTCCCACAGGCGTTGTTGCCGATCATCCCGCCAATCGTCGCCCGGCTGGCAGTGGCGGGATCGGGAGGAAACAGCAAACCCAGAGAAGCCAACTTGGCGTTCAGCTCGTCCAGTACAACTCCCGGCTCGACCACGGCCAATTGTCGCTCGGGATCAATCGAAATCACCCGATTCATGTAGCGCGAGAAATCGACGATCAAGCCGGCGCCGATCGCCTGGCCGGAAAGACTGGTGCCCGCACCGCGACCTACGATCGGGATCTCGTGGGTTCGGCAGAAGGAAACGATTGCCCGCACGTCGTCGTGCGACTTCGGAAAGGCGACCGCCTGCGGCAAAACCTGGTAAACGCTGGCGTCGGTCGCGTAGGCCCCACGCATCCCCGCAGTGGACTCGACGTTTCCAGCCAGTTCGCGGTCGAGTTCCTTCCAATCCATGGTGGCCGCCCGAATCGAGCTTAGGCTCGAATCTCCATCTCTTTGAGCTTGGCTTCCAAAGTGCTCAACCGCCGCTGGAGGTCGCGGAGCATATGGATGATGTAGACGTGCGTCTTCTTGGCGTCGATCCCGACGGGGCTATCGGCGCTTTGGATCAACTCTTCGATTTCTCGGTACTCGCGCGGATCCATGTCCATGGCTCAATCCTCCAGGAAGTATTGTACGCCATTCGCCGTTTTCTGGTCAGCGTAGGTTGAACGCGAACCCTCCTCGGGGGTCAACCCCGAGGCATCGCCAGCCCGTGAATCATTAAGCCCGCGTGGCCACTTCCCGGAGATCAACACCGGGCATCCAGTCGCATTCGTGGCTGCCAGTTTTGCCGAGTCCCAGTTTGCCGCTTGCTTATCCGGCTGGAATGTCCTTACGGCACCAGATAAAAGTGCCGATCATCCAGCCCAACACTGCGACCAACAAGAGCACGACGATCGACGCTGCCGGCAAATGACCGGTCCGAACGATATCGACTGGCCGGAAGTAGTTGAGCAGTCCGACCCAGCGAATTCGTCCCAGCGCTGGCAAGAACGGCTCGACAAATTGCAGCGTCACCGATCCGAGCGCTAGCGCGGCGACCACACCGATCGCAGTGCCGCGGCGATCGCAGACGCTAGAGATCAAGGTGGCCATACCTCCCGCCGCCAGGTGCAATGCCAGCGAATTTGCACTTGCCTTTGCAAAGCCCGACACCGGCAGCGCCTCGTTTTGAGCGAAAATCCGGCCGCCGATGAGCACGCCTATCAACGGCGCCAGCGCGCACAACGCCGCCGCGAAAACCCAGACCAGGGTGGTGCTGACGGCGACCTCCCGCCGCGAGACGGGGAGCGTCAGCAGGAGGTCTGCGGTCCCGCGTTCGATTTCTCCCACGGTGGTCCGTGAGACGATGGCGACGATTGTTCCCCAAGCCAGGACGAGCGGTACCAGGTGGGTGAACGACACGGCAAACAGGACGGAGAGCGAGACTTCGCCGCCGACTCGAATCCCAAACCCCATTTCGAAGATTTTCTTGAGAAAGGGAAATTGGCCGACGAACTCGAGCAATTCCGTGCCCATCCGGGTCATCGCCGCGACGAACAACAAGACAAACGCCAGCGTGCCCAATGCCGCGCCGCCGATCGCGCTCCGGGAGTCCAACCACGTTTTGTGCACGATCGCCCAATTCGGCATCTAACATCTCACTCGCGGTAGTAGGTCAAGAAAAGCTCTTCGACGCTGGGGGTCCCCACGGACACGTCGACGATGCCCTGTCCGCTGAGCCAGCCGACCAGCGACTCGACCGAGTCCGACCAGGTACAGACCAACTTGTGTTCATCTTGCGAGACCACGTGCACGGCGGCGGGCCAGGCGGCCCCCGGCGAACGCGGCTCGCGCCATACGATTTCGACTCGGCGAACCGCCTGGCTGCGGAATTCGCCGATTGTCTGCCGCGCCACAATTTCGCCGGCGCGAAGGATGATCACCGCATCGCACAACTCCTCGACTTCGCTCAGCGTGTGACTGGAGAAGAGGATCGTGCGGCCTTCGCTCACGACCCGGCGCAATTCGCTAAACAAATCCTGCCGCACCAACGGGTCCAAGTTGTCGGTCGGCTCGTCCAGCAGAACCAGCTGCGGCCGGTGCATCAGAGCCTGAATCAACCCCAGTTTGCGGCGCATGCCGCTGGAGTATTGCCGAACCGGTTTCTTCAAGTCCAAATCAAAGACGCTCGCCAAACGCTGAATCTCGGATCGGCAATCGCGCCGCCGCGCCGCCGCCAAGAAGTCCAACGTGCGCCGGCCGGACAAATGGGGATAGAACCGAGTCTCCCCCGGGAGGTAACCGATCTCCGCCCGCAATCGATGCCGCGCGGGCAAGTTCGATTCACCCCACAACCGGACATCGCCTCCGGTGGCACGAACCAACCCCAACACGATCCGCAACGTCGTCGTTTTCCCCGCACCATTCGGACCCAGAAATCCGACGATCTGCCCGCTGGGAACGCCAAAATTGAGCCCGTGCAGGACTTCGGTCGGGCCGTACGATTTGCGCAATGCTCGAACTTCGATCGCGTACGCCTTCGACTGACGGTTAGACATCCACGGGCCGCGAACGATTACAGGAAAGGGATAGGTTGAGGGTCTCAATCGGCTTAGAGCCTATGCCAATACGCTCTCCCCCGCCGCGGGGGAGAGGGCAGAGTGAGGGGCTCGGCAAGTTTTGGGATACGCTCTTAGCCTCATCGCTGCGAATAGCTTAACTGCTTAATTTCCCGGCGCCGTGCAGATAGTCCAGAACACGCTGTTTCAGTTCGGGGAGCGGCCGAGTCCCATCCAGATGCAACTCGGGCTTTTCCGGAGGTTCGTACGGGTCGTCGATCCCCGTAAAGTTTTTGATCAGACCGGCGCGCGCCTTGCGGTAGAGTCCCTTGGGGTCGCGCGACTCGCAAATCTCCAACGGCGTGTCGACATAGACCTCGATAAAGTCAGGCGACGCCGCGGCGCTCCGCGTCACTTGCTCCCGGACCCGCTGCCGATCGCGGCGATACGGGCTGACCAACGCCGTCAACGTAATCAGTCCGGCCGCACAGAATAGCTCGGCGACCGCGCCGATCCGACGAATGTTTTCTTCGCGATCCTCCGAAGCAAACCCCAATCCGAACCGGCGAGCGAACTGCGGGCCGTAGCTCGGCTCCAACAATTCGGGGCTGGCGTTCAAGCCGTGCCGCACGTTGTCGCCATCGAGCATGAAACTGGGAATTCCCTGCTGAAACAGCGCTGCGTCAATCGCATTGGCGACGGTGCTCTTACCGCTGCCGCTCAGCCCGGTGAACCAGACCACGCACCCGCGGCGGCGCTCGACGGCGTGCGGATGCCAAGTGATTTCTGTCCGCGATGAATTCATGTCCCCCACCCGTGCCCTAGCGCAGGCCTGACGGTTGTTGCAGGGCTACGTTGGGACTGGATTCGTAAATCGAAAATGTGGCCCACACCGGCAAATGATCGGAGATCAAGGTCGCCTGCTCCGGTGACAACCGGTAATGCGCTGCGAAATCCAACACCCCGTATTGTTGCGTAAACTCGGTCGTCGCCAAGCGGTCGAACCCGATGTTATCCCAGCAGCCCGACTTCGCGGTATCGGTGGGGACGCTGGACGGAACCAAAATCGTTGCCGTGGGAAGTTGCCCCAGCCGACCGGAGCGGTCCGGCGGCGCGTGAAACGTCCCCAACACGATCAGGTCGTCTTCCGGGGACGTGCGGCGAATCATCGGCAACAGATCGGCTATCGCTTCCAAGTCCAACGGCACCGATTGCGGATTGGTGTTGACGGCAACCAGCGTGAACGTGAAGGGGGCTCGCGCATCGACCCGCCGGCATTGGAACGCGACCACGTAAGGGTTGCGCAGCATGCGCTGCTGCAAGTCCCGGGCGACAAACTCGAGCCCCGTTGGCATCACCAGATCGCTGTTGAATACGTAGGCGATCTGTTCCTGGTTGTCGGCCGGTCCTTCTCGCGGGCCCACCAGGTAGCGAAACCGTGCCCCTTGGGCGTTCAACGCATCGACGAAGTAGGGGAGGGCGACTTGGTCCGGATCGCGAATCTCCTGGATCGCGACCACGTCGAATTGGCGAACGATATCGACCAGATACTGCAAGACGTTGCGATCGGCCAGTTTCGCCTGGCTGAAGACTTGGATGTTGAACGTGGCGATCGTGATGTAGGGGCGAAAGTTGACCGCGGCGGACTCGGATCGTTGTGCGATTGAATTGGCGATCGGTGCGGCCCCAGCGACCCCTTGCGAAGTGAACGCTGCGTTGGCGACGTTGCCGACGCCGTTCCGTCCTGCGGCGGCCTGAGGGTTGGAACTGGCACTGGCCGATTGAGCCGCGGTCGAATCGCCCGCTCCTCCGCTTGTCGGACTTCCCGGTGGCAATTCGGAAGAATGCTCAATCAGCAAGTCCGCGGTTCGGTCGGCCATGCGAGACAACCCATCGCAGCCGACCCAACCCAGGACCGTGAGCGTCACGACGACCAAGCCGATTGCGGCAGGTGATTTCTTGAGTTCCATACGGTCGCATCCTTGCGAAGTAACTTGGGCGGCGCCGACACCGCTCGGTTCCGGGTGGGAAAATAGTGAATTCACACGTCGTCGGCCAGGGCATTTGCCGCATCCAGCCGAGCGGCGGACGGCAAGTCGCAACGCATGCATCGGCGGGGAACCGTGGGCGCCAAATCGCCGGATGTGATGAAAAATTCTCGAGACGTTAACCCAAACCCTCGACTTCGCTTTGCATTTCGCTAACACGCTGGCGGAATAATCCGGTCGCAAGGGTGCTTCGATCTGCTAGCTGGTCATGCCAGCGCAGGTCCGAGGCTGACTCTTTGCGCGGTCTGGCGTCCGCGATTACGCCTCGGGTCCACAGGCAAACGACTTGCCGGGTCCGAAGGAAGGTCCCCTATATCGTCGAAGGAGGAAACTCATGGGATTGGCATTTCGATTGGAAAAACCGTTGGCCCGCCGTTGGGGTTGGTCGGCTTGGGTATTGGTGATGATGGGCAGCTTGCAAGCTCCGCGGGCCATCGCGCAACAGGATCATGACTCGCCGCCCGCATTTCGGCGCATCGCGTCGTTCGAAGTCTTCCGCAACACCGACGTCACGGAGGAAACGGTCGCCGAAATCGTCGCCGCCAGCGAAGACGGTCGCACCTTGATCTATACCGATAGCACCACGGAAAACGTGGGCTTTGTCGACATCAACATTCCGTCGCAGCCACAACCCGCCGGCGTGCTGCCGGTCGGAGGGGAACCGACGTCGGTGGCGGTCGTCGGTCGCTACGCCTTGGTCGCGGTCGATACCAGTGCCGACTTCGTCAACACGTCGGGCGTACTGCACGTCGTGAACATCGGGACGCAGTCGATCGTTCGCACGATCGACTTGGGTGGCCAACCGGACTGCGTGGCGATTAGCCCCGATGGCGATTACGCTTGCGTCGTGATTGAGAACGAGCGCGACGAGGATTTGGGCGATGGTCGACCCGTGCAGTTGCCGGCCGGTTTTCTGGTCGTAATCGATTTGCGCAAGTCGAGCCCCTCCAAGTGGAGTTCGCGCGTGGTCCATCTCGTGGGGATCGCGGATCTCTATCCGGAGGATCCCGAGCCCGAGTATGCGCACATCAACCAGGACAACGTGGCCATCGTCTCGCTACAAGAAAACAATCACCTGGTGCTGGTCGACTTGAAGAAAGCGCGCGTGATCGGAGACTTCCCTGCCGGTGCGGTCGATTTGCAGAATATCGATACGGAGGAGAATGATTTGATCGATCAGACTGCCTCGCAAATCGGAAGATTGCGGGAACCGGACGCGGTTGCTTGGACGTCGGACTTGACCTTCGCGACGGCAAACGAAGGGGACTTGGACGGCGGCAGCCGGGGTTTCACCATTTTCTCCAAGTGGGGATGGCCCTTGTACGAATCGGAATCGACGGTCGAACAGATCGTTGCGCGGGCTGGGCATTACCCCGAGGACCGCTCCGAGAACAAGGGGAATGAACCGGAAGGGGTGGCCTTCGCCAAATACGGTCGATGGCCCTTCTTCCAATCGAATTTGTTGTTCGTCGGCTCGGAGCGGTCGAGCGCCGTATTGGTCTACCAGCTTCCCGGGCTGATCCCGCAGTTGTTTGGCGTTCGCCCGCGCCTTTTGCAGGTCCTTCCGGCGGGTGTGGGTCCGGAGGGTTTGCTGCCGATTCCGCAGCGGAATTTACTGGTTGTTGCCTCGGAAACCGATGCGCGTTCGGACAAGATTCGCTCGGTCATTTCCATCTATTCTCGATCCTTTGATTCCCCGAATTATCCTCAAATCGTCTCGGCGGATCGGGCCAACGGCTTGCCGATTCCTTGGGCAGCCTTGTCCGGATTGTCCGTCGATCCAACCAATCCGCACATCGTCTACTCGGTGTACGATAGCTACTATCAGCGCAGCCGCATCTTCCGGATGAACGTGGCCACCCGTCCCGCGTTGATTGAAAGTGAAATCGAGTTGCGCGATCCATCTGGCGTTCTGCAGGGCGCCTTGGAAGCGCTGGTCGCGTCGCTGTCCGATCCCGGCAATTTTGATCCTGCCGACATCGTCAACGGCGACGGCACGGTGAACTTGGATCCGGAGGGGATTTTCGCCCGGCCGGAGGGAGGATTCTGGGTCGCTTCCGAGGGCGGCGGCAACTTGACCGGTGGCGTCAGCAATCCGGGAAATCAGCCATTCCTGTCGCCCAATCTGCTGATTCAGGCCGATGCAACGGGGGCAATCGTGCAAGTCGTTCAGTTGCCGATCGAGCTGACGGAGAATCAGTTGCGGTTCGGTTTCGAGGGGGTGACCGCGGTCACCGAAAACGGCCAAGAGGTTCTTTACGTCGCATTTCAGCGGGAATGGACCGCCGCCGGCGATCCCGCTCGGCACGTGCGAATCGGGCGGTTCGATACCGCAAGTGGCGAGTGGACGTTTGCGTACTACCCGATCGATCCGCGCCAATCTCCCAACGGGGGCTGGGTCGGACTCTCCGAGCTGACGTGGCTGGGTGGGACCGAGTTCGCTGTGATCGAACGGGATGACCAGGCCGGCGCCGACGCGCGGATCAAATGGGTCACCACCTTCTCGATCGACGGCGTCGAGTTCCAACCGAATTCTGAGGCGCCGAACTTCCCGGTTGTCAGCAAGGCGCTGGTCCGCGATTTGATCGCCGACGGGGACTACGCAGCGACCGGGGGGTACGTCTTGGAAAAAATCGAAGGGCTGGCGGTATTGGCCGACGGTACGGTCCTGGTGGTCAACGACAACGATGGCGTCGAAGACTCCAACGGCGAAACCCAGTTGTTTCGCTTCTGGCTCGATTGACGGCAACCGGGCGTTCGCTTGGACGATCGCCTGGACCGAAAACCGGGTGGCCTCAACGGGACTTTGCCTCCTTGTCCGGGGAGACCCCGGCGGGTAAAGTATTGAGATCATGAATTCTCAAGTTTTCGTCCATCACGTCCACCATCATCGCGCACATTGCCGTGCGACGATGGGATGAGGATTGGGCGCAACCAATTGAATCTCACAACGCCGGCAGCTTGCCGGCGTTTTTTTTCGCCCCAAGCTCCGGCGCTCGAACCAAGTCGACAGGAGCTTTCCCATGATTCAGGATTCCGAACTGGTGCGGCTGGGACTCCCCAAGGGGAGAATGTATGAGGGCGTTTCGCAATTGCTCGCGGACGCGGGCATCCGCGTGCGGTTGGCGGCGCGCGAGTATCGACCGCATATCGGCGTCCCCGGTTTCGAAGCGAAACTGCTGAAGCCGCAAGCGATCGTCAAGATGCTGCAACACGGTTTCCGCGATCTCGGCTTCGCCGGCGCCGATTGGGTCGACGAGTTCCGCGCGCCGCTGGTGGAGTTGTTGGACACCCAGTTGGACCCGGTTCGGATTGTGGCGGCCGCCCCCTCCGATCGCCCGAGAAACTGGAAGGACGTGCCCTTCGTGGTCGCCACGGAGCTCGAGCAAATCACAGCTCGGTGGCTGCAGGCGCGCGGCTACCGCGGCGAGATTCTCCGATCGTTCGGTTCCACCGAAGTCTATCCGCCGGAGGACGCCGACTGTATCGTCGATGTCGTCTCGACCGGCGCCACGCTGCAGGCCAACGGCTTGGAAGTCGTCGATGAGATCATGCGTTCGTCGACGCGGCTCTATGCCTCACCGACCGCACTGGAATCTCCCGCCAAGCTCGCCGCGATCGAAAGCCTGGTGCTGGTGCTCCGCGCCGTGCTGGAAGCACGCCAGCGCGTACTGATCGAAATGAATGTCTCTGAGCAGGCGATGGAGTCGCTGATTGGGTTTCTCCCCTGCATGCGCGAGCCGACCATTTCCCGCCTGCACGGGTCGGGCTACGCCGTCAAAGTCGCGGCCCCCAAAGCCAACTTGCCCGAGCTGATCTCGCAGATCAAAGCCCGCGGCGGAACCGATATCGTCGTCACCCAAATTTCGCACATCGTACCTTGAGGTAGCGCGCGCC
>JBGSLW010000055.1:0-18363 GCA_041740495.1 Pirellulaceae bacterium | reverse complement strand
ATCGTGGCGGCGGCCGCCCTCTGGTATTTCGATCCCGGCGGGTGGTTCCGCCCCCCGGCCGATCCGACGCAGGCCAATAGTGAACATGTGTACAGTATCACTTTTCCGGCCGACGACGTCCGCGGACAGCTGCAAGTCGTGCGAGGAGGTCAGAGCGTGGGGGATCCGCAACCGCTCGCGCGCCTCACGTCGCTCAAACTCGCTCCCGGTGATGAAGTCCAAATTCGAGCCGAATCGGCGAACCCGTTTCTCGCGCCGCTCGACAAGCGGTTCACCCTGGACGAATTGGAGCAAACGCAATGGATGGTCGCGCTCGCTCCAATTCCCGCCGCCGAGATCCACGGGCAACTGCAACCGTTATTGGAAACCGGGGACCTGGCTGCGGCACGCGAACTTTGGGAACGCGCCCGCAAGTACGATTCCAATTTCAACACGGTCGCACAGCCCAAGTCGCTGGGGATCGGTATGGCCGTTGGCTTTCACATCAGTCCCGATGATTCGCGTTTGGCGATCCTGCAGCGCGATTCGATCGGGGATCATTTAGCGCTGTTGGACTGTACGGGGGAAACCTGGAAGCTGAACCCGCTCCCAGGCTGCGCGGCCGAACGATCGCCGATCGAGTCGTTGCAGTTTGTCCGCGAGCCTACCGGCCTGGTTGTCGCCCGCCAGCGATCGATCTGGCGATGGCCAACGGAAGGAAACGAGTGGGAGTCGATTGCGGACGAGGGGGACTCGGCCGCCACCTGGCGGTATCTCCTGGTGCGCGTTTCCGCCGATGGTCGTTGGGTTGTGGCGGGAGATTCCCTGAGTCGAGTCCGCATTTGGGACGCCACACGCACGGGCGAAAAAGCACCGCTGGGAGAGGTAACCCTGGACGGCAGCCTCGTCGACCTGCAATTTGATCGGGAAGGTAAGCGGCTGGTGGTTGTCAGCGATGCGATTCCAATTCGACAAATCGACCTGCAAGCGCTGACGCCGGCCGCATCGGGACCGATCGCGCTTTCCGCGACGCCACTGACGAATCAGCCGGCGCTGGAAGGTCCGGTGTGGGTCAAAGCGGCGCGGTGGGGGACCGATTCGTTGGCGCTCGCCAGCGAGGATTCCGTGACATTCGCAACGGATTTGCTGACCACGAATCCCCAGCCGTTTACTGCGATGGAGGAGGTTCCCGGCGGCTCGCTGTTTCTGCTGGTCGGAGCCGCGGAGGCAGGCCGAGTGTTTTCCGCCAGCGATGCCGATCCTGCCGGAGTCGTCTGGGACGGATCGACCGGGACTCCCCTGCGGCGTTTGGCCGCCGGGCAACTCGTCTCCTCGCTCCGCGATGCGGCGATCAGCGGCGACGGACATTGGTGCGCCATCAGTACGCACAACGGAGCGTTGTATTTGCTCGACCTGCAAGCGCCGGCCGAGGACCTGTCCGCCTGGCACACGCTCGACGCCGCGACGCTGGGGTATTTTTCGTTCGTCGGCTTCTCGGCCGATTCCCGCTATCTCTGGGCTATTTCCCAGCCCCGCACCCCCAATGACAACAGTGCCCTTCTCCAATGGGACACGCGGCGACTGCAGTTGGTTTGGGGGGCCAAGTAACGATCCCAAACGAGTATCGCATTCCATCCACGACAACGATCGCCGATCTGGCATGATCGACCTACGATACCGGCTCTCGTGATAGCGATTGGACGATCAGTTTCCCGCCACCGCCAGGGGTTGGGTTTCCACCGGAAGATACGGTGTGCGCGAGCGACCGGTCTTTTCGTCCCAGAGCAGAAAGCGTTTGACCGCGGCGGCTTCACTGCTGCTCGGCCAGAACGCCAGGATTTGGAGGACGTGCTCGCGCACTTTTTCCGGTTGGACCAGGTCGGGATGCGTCGCCTCGATCTGCCATGCGCCGGCGTGGATCGCCAAGAGCATCCAATGTGCCCGGAGCGCTGGCCTCAACGGCGAGGCCTCCGCGAATTGCACGATTTCGGCGTACCGCGCGGCGGCTTCTACCGGATCGTGGCTGACCATCAGCGCGTGGTCTGCCTGAACTTCCAAACGCAGCAGCCGGTCGACGAGTTGCGTTCGCAGGCGAAACGCCTCTTTGAGACTGGCGGCCATTGTCTGCTGTTGCTCGGTCGCCGCCTGGAGATTGCCGCGACGCTCCTGAAGTTTGGCCAGGTTGTACGCGGCACTGGCCTGGAGCGTGTGCGCGAAGGCATGCTCCGGTTGCTGCTGCAGGAAAGCGGTCGTCTGCGCCTGGGCCGCGGTAAGTAGTGATTCGGCTTGCGGGTCTCCCAACGCGTAGCCGAGTGCCTGTTCCAAGGCCTCCAGCGCCGCCAGCAGCCGCACGCGTTGCTCCGATTCCAGACCGGCCAGCTGGGCTGTGGCTTCGTCGCCCGTTGCGTCGCCGTCCTTCGCATCCAGCAACGCAGCGGCCAAAGTTTGGATCGCCTGCGGGAGGGGCTGTGCCTGAGGCAGGTCGCGCAAAATCGTGCTCGCCAGCTGTTCGATTGGTGCTTGGCTCGCCAGTTGCACCAGCGGTTGGTTCCCTTCACGGCCAAAAATCTGCACCCCCGCGAAGGACTCGCCCGCGGCCGACGAACGCAGCTCCCCAGCGACCAGGTAATCCGCTCGCAGTCGCCAACAGAGAGCGGCGGGCCATTCGGCCAGCGGCAATCCTTCCCCCTTCAAACGACTCAGCTCATCTTCGATCTGCCGAGGAGCAACCGTCTGCACGGTGGGGACTCGTTTGAGCGCTTGCCGCAATTCGGTCGCCAATTGGACTGCGGGCAGCTCGTGGAAAAAACTCATCGTCTCCCAAGGCATAAACGGCAGTACCGCGACACGGAGTGAAGCAGGGACCGCGGCGTCGTCCGCGTTGCGGTTCGATGAGGTCGGGCGGAGCGCCGCGAGATCGGACTCGCTGACATAACCGATCCGCGCATACTTCGATTCGGGCTGTCGGGCGGCGGATACCAGCTCTTGCCGGACCAGCGGATACGACAGGTCCAGCATGCGGCCTCCCGTTCCATCGGACAGTTGGCTCATGAACTGACGGGACTTGGCGAGCGACTCTTGGTAGGCGGTTTGTTCGTTCTCCCGGCTGGGGCACAGAAGACAATGCACTTTGATATTTTTCTGGCTCGCCAAGTCGACCAGAAATCGCGTGTCGTACCAGCGGCGGGCCTTCGTCTTGGCGTCGGAGAATTCCGGATCGTAGGGTGGGGCATCCCCCACGACCAACACCCACTTTTGCACGGATTCGTCGGGGGACCACTCGAGCTGTTCCACGGCGGTGAAGACTCCCAAGTCCACTGACTCCGGAAAATAGGGGCGGCCGGACTCGGCCCGCACCTCGGCCAAGAGAGTCGCCACTTGTTGCGGATCGCTGACGAAAGCGCGATTCAAAACGCGAACAGGCAGTTCGGACGCCCCGACATCCGAGTACGTCACCAACGTCGTCGCCAACTGGCCGTCGTGAATCCGCGCCAAATCGGCGAACATCGCCGGCAGCGTATCGCGGATCGCGGTCAGCTCCTGCGACATGCTCTCGGTCGAGTCGATCACGACCGCCAGCTGCAAGGGTTGTGGGACTGCCGGAACCGCGTCCAGGAAGTTGGCTTGGAACAGCCCCATGCTCTTGGCTTGGGGTGCGCGCTGCGGATTGAAAATCGCTCGCAGGGCCGCCGCGGTCGGACTTGACTCCTGAGCGAGTGCCGACGCCTGACCGAATCCGATCGCCAGCCATAAACCGAATGAAACTCGCATCGCCCACAGCCTCACGGGATCGACCTATAATTGTGGCAGGCAAACGTTCGCGAGCCCTTGATTATAATGATGATAACCGCTTCGTCCCGCCTCGTCTTGTTCTGCGCCGCGATCGCGTTGCCGGCCATCGGAGGCGCTTTCTGCGGATTGTCGCCGGTCCGAGCTGCCTGGCAGGATTTGCCGGGCGAAGGCGAGTTGCCCGGGCGCACGCTCCCGCTGGATCAGTTGCCCCCCGAATCGGTCCTGCCGGGAACTGCCTGGCGCGACGACGACGACGTGAATCGCGACCCGCCGATCGCCGCGTTGCTTCCGGAGGAAGGGGAATTACCGCCACTTGCCGAGCCGATTCGTTCCGAGATCGACCCCGCGGCGGACTCGTCGCCGGACGACATTCGGCCAGCGGATGCGGATCGCGTCGAGATGGAGGCGGTCGAAGCCGACCAGGATCGACCTTGGCTGCGGCTGCTACTCGACGGTCCGACCGCACCGCTGCGAGCTGTACAGTTCTCCGCCGACTCGCGCCGTCTGCTGGCGGGCGGAGACGACAAAGCGCTGCACGTTTGGCGTTACATCGCTGCGGATGGAAACCTGGCCGCAACTTGGACTTACGAGCAACCCATTCTCTGGCAGGTGCAGCGGGGGGTCCGCGGGGGGATCCGCGCGATTGCAGCTGATCCGCAATCGTTCTTCTTTGCTGGAGTCGGGGCGACACCGTTGACCAGTGAGATTGCTCGAGTCGACCCAGAGGCGCTGCGCTGGGATCGGTGTTTGTACGACTTGCAGGTGAATTCGCCTGGCGAGGTCGCCAGTCTGGCGGTCGTCGGTCCCGACACGCTGGCAGCGCTCGACGTTAGCGGGCAGATCGTGCTGTGGCGTCGCGATCCCCAAACGGGGCTCTGGCAGGCCACTCGAGTCCGCGAGTCCGATGGCGTGGGCGCCCGCGTGGAAAGCGCAGCGGCCCTCCAGCGGTATCGCCGCTTCGGCACCACTTTGGCAGGAAGCGCCCAAGGGTTTCTCTGTTTTGCCCAGCCGATTCCAGGAGCCGATCCGTCGGCCGTTCCCAATTGGCAAATCGTTCGGAGAGAGATCGCCAGCGGTCGCGAATCCACGCTGGCTGCCTCGCAGCCGCATGCCGGCAGCGTACCAGCAATCGCCATCTCGGCCGACGGTCAGCGGGTCGTTTCAGCCGACCTGACAGATGCCGGCCGCTGGTTCCGCTGGGACCTGCGCCGCGCTGCCGAACCGACGGTCGGCCAATTCCAAGCGCCGATTCGCGCGCTGGCGCTCTCTCCGTCTGGAAAATTCTTGTTCGTCGGAACGGCTCGCAACGCCGCCGGGGAAAGTCAGGCGGCGCTTTATCAGTGGGCGCCCAACGGAGATCTGCAACCGCTCGCCCGCTGGCAGCACGCGGAGCACATCCTGGCAGGTTGTCTCAGCCCGGATGAACAATGGCTAGCTTACACCCAAGGCTCCCAGGTCGTGATCCGCCGCGTTTCCGAACCGAATCAGACTCCCACGCTCCTGGCAGCGACGGGGACACACACTGCCGGCGTCGCGTTCTCCGCGGATCCTGAGCAACCCTACCGAGTCCAATTGGCGCCCCGTCGCGACGAGGCGAAGGATGCCGACCCGGCGCCGGCCTGGATCTTTGATCCGACAAACCCAGGGTTGGTCGACGAGTCTCCCCGACAGCCGCAGCGTTGGTTGACGGCTCATCCGCAGCCGGATCGCTGGCGACTCCGCGCCCTCGAGACGCCACAGTCCGGGGCGATCACCTGGCGGGTCGAAATCGACGGCCTGTCGTATGGGGATCTCCCGTTGGACAGCAACGCCGATGGCCTGGTGACCGCGAGTTGCTGGGTGGTCGATCCGCAGCAACCTGCTCGACCACTGGGCCTGGTGGTCGGTACGAATAAGTCGAACCACATCTACTTGTATCGCACCGCCGCGGATGGCGCGCTGACCTTGTTGCGGCAATATCGCGGACACGAAGCCGCGGTCGAGTCGTTGGGGGTATCGATCGATCGGCGTTTTCTGGTTTCGTCCGCCGCCGATTCCACGATTCGCTTCTGGAAGCTGGACGATGCCGTTCAGGCCTCCGCTGAGGGTCAGGCGTCGATCGACGCATGGGGGGCTCGGTTCCAAGTTGAGGACGAGCAACTGGTGGCGGTCGACGTCGTACTCGACGGTCCTTTGTATTATCGCGGGGTGCGTGAAGGGGATCGGATCAGCGGCATCGCTTGGACCCCGGCCGGAACGACCACGGCGCAACGCCGCGAATTGCCCGCGGAGATCTTGGCAGAACTCCGGCGACCCGAATGGCGGCGGATGTTGCGGTTCGAGACCGCGCGGGCTGGCGTGGTTCAGCCCCCTTTCTACCTGCATCCTGCCTGGCAACCGCTGGCCTCGTTGTTGGTCACCGCCGACCGCGAATGGGCTTATTGGAGTCCGTATGGCTACTACGACGCTTCGTTCAACGGGCACAAGCGCTTCGGATGGCAATTCAATCGCGGGATCGATCGGTCGATCGACTTGTTCCGCGCGGCGGAGTTGAAGGACTCGTTGGAGCGACCGGAATTGTTGCGGCAGCTCCTCTCGCAGGGGAGTTTGTCAGGTGCTTTCCAGGTCCTGCACCAGTCGACTCCTCTCCAGCTGCAATCCCGTTTGGCCGGCGAGAATCGCCTGCGGCCGCGGATCGCCTTGCGAGCGCCGAGCCCCGGAGTGGAAATCGCGGAGGGGCCGCTGTCGATCGCGGCCGAGATCGAATTGCCGCGCGGGTTGATCTTGGCGCCGCCGAAGGCCTTTCTGAACGGCGTCCCCGCCGGTCCAGCCACCCTGGTCGGCTCGCGCGACGCCGGAGACAGCGTGGCGTACCAGTATCGTTGGCAAGCCGATCCGCCGCGCGATCGCCGGTTGCGAATCCAGGTCCTCGCCGCCAGCGAAGCGGGCGGGAGCGATATGGCGAGTTGCGATGTGAGCCAACCCGCCCCCTCGGGTTCCAACCGCCGACCCCCGCAGTTGTATCTGCTCGCGGCCGGGGTCAACGAATACAGTGACGGCCAAATCCCCAAACTGGATTTTGCCGTTCGCAACGTTCAAGCGTTTCGACAAGCCCTCGCCGAACCCAGTCCACCACCGGCGGACAACGACCGAACGGACTTGCAGTCCACCCTGCTGCTGGGCGGTAACGTCAGTCGCTCGCTGTGGCGCGTGGCCAGCCAGGCGACCATCTCTCAATTGGAACAACGGGTCCAGCCCGACGACCTGGTTGTCATCTTTTTGTCGGGGCATGGGGTCAGCGATCCAGCGACCGGGGAGTATTTTTTCGTAACCCCCACCGCTCGCTACACGGACCTCATGGGACGCCAGTACCGCGACTGCATCTCGTTGGACGATTTCGCGCCGTGGGCCCGAATTCCCTGCCGAAAGCTGGTGATCCTGGATACGTGCGAAAGCGGCACGTTTCAAGGTTCGCGACAACAGAACCTCAAGCCGTTGGTCCGCTGGCTGGAGGACGACCTGTTTTTTACGCTGACGTCGGCGGAAGGGGCTGCGGATGCCTACGAGTCCACCGAAGCACAGCTCAGCTACTTCACCGCCAGTTTAATCGCCGGGCTCGACGGCGCCGCGGACCAACCCAACTCGAACGGCGAACGCGACGGCCGGGTCGAATGGAGCGAGCTGGCTCAGTTCGTGATGCACGATGTTCCCGCGGCGATCACCCGCATCGGCAAACAGCAGTATCCGTCGGCAGCCCCCAGAGAACTCTTGGAATTCGCCGAAATTCCGCTGAAGCAGTGATGCGGGAAGGCAATCCTTTCGCGCTGCAGGAATCGATCACGCGGCGGGCTCGGGGGGCGCTGGAAAACCCGGAGTCACGCAGTGTGACCGCCGGCGGTTTGTTGTTTTAGCGTCGGCCGCAGACCGTGATCGACGGCGCGCGAAGCCCTAATGCCGTCGACTCAGCTGCACGACAAATTCGCCGTCGAACAGCGACTCTTCGTCGTCACGCAGCGGAGCGACACCCGCCACCGTCAACAAACTGTTGTCGCCTACCTGAAAGCGCAGACCGGCGGTCGTGTTGAGTACGTCCAGACGGTTGTACGGATTACTGATCACGTCGCGCTGCGTCCCGCCGCTCGGGGGAAATGGATCGAAGTTGAACGGACTGCCGGCGATCGCCACGTCGGTATCGGTCATTGTGGAGGTGTAGTGCAATTCGACGATTCCGGCGATGCCCCGCAGACAACCGCGGCCGCCTTGGTTGCGATAGAACCAATGTCCGAACGAGAGATCGATGAACAGCAGATTCTGGTCGGTGTACTCATCGACCGCCGCGAGTCCCGTTTGATCGTACGACGTCACCGAGTTGCTGGCGCAGGCGAAGTCGGCTTGCGTGTACAACGTCGCCCAGGAATTCCGCGACAGGTTGCGCTGGAAAGCCAGATACGGAAGCAGGTGGTACGCAGTGTTCTCGATCACCACCGTCGTCCCCCCAGTCGATAACTCGCTCTCCTCCGCCGTGGGGAAGATCACCCCCAGGCCCGTGGAAACCGCCCAACGGCAATCGCGGTACAGCAAGAACTTCGGCGTCAAACTCAAATTGCCGAATTCGTTGGCCCGCAAGACGGGACCGCCGATGTCCTGGACTTGTTGCGAGTCCGCACCGTTGGCCAGCGGAAGGCGGACTTCCACCGACATGTTCCCCGCGCCGAATGTTCGCTCAAATCCGAACAGATAGCGGTTGAGGTCGATCACGTTGCCGTTGGCATCGACCACCGCGTTGTTGAACACGTGGTAGTCGAAGAACATCCTGTCGGTCGGCAGCGGACTCGTATGCTCGGTCAATTTGTAACGTCGGTCCCCCCCGGCGGTCGGCAGGACGATGGGCACCTGCCCCCAGGTGGGACCAGTGATGATCGCGCTCCCGGCAAAAAAGTCTCCAATCGTGGCGACATCCGCCGCACTCGACTGAAAGCCGCTCCCCAACCCGCTCGAAAGTGCGAAGGTATCCGGGGAGGGTTCGGCGCTGGGAGCCATTTCCGGCGAAGGCTCCAGGCTCGGTTCGTTTTCCGATGGTTCGCCGCCAGGCGCCGGGCTAATCGCCTCTCCTTCGGAGACCACCGCGGGCGCGGGCGCCCATTCCCCGGGCGCAGGGCAGGGAGCCACCCGGAACCGATTTGGGTTGACCAAGGGCCGCCGCAAACGACAACGGCACGGATTCTGGCGACACGCCTCGCAGCAAACATCGGCGCAATCGCCCGAGACGATGGGTGGTACGATTTCCTGCTGCGCCGGCAGCGAACCGTCCGAACCCCCCAACGCGCCAAGAATTAAACAGCCCAAGCCAAAGGTGCGCAATCGCCGGCGAGACATGGTTCCAACTTCCGTGAAATGCGAAATTGCCGACAGCATTCGTCACAACGGATAGTCGGAATATGCCGCCGAGTCGAATGAGCTCAATCGAGACAAGCCGATCGATTTCTGAGGAATTCACGAACCTCCGCCGCGATCCCCACGTGTTCTGCAGCCGACAGACCGCGTTCACGTTGCCCCACCGCAAAACCTCGCCCCATCGCAAAATCTTGCCCAGCCCGCAAACATTACCCTAATTCAAATTCAAGCATCTCAATGCGCGGGCTCCGCGTGACTTGCGGCGGCAAGACATCGCTCAACCGCGAGCGGATCGATGGAAGTGGCCGGAGAAAATCGGTCGGCAGAACAAATCGCGCCAAACTGAGCTGCCAGGCGCTGGAGTTCGACTTCCAGCGAAACCCCGCGCCGTGATCGACAGCATGACCCTGCTCGTATTTCACCCTCCCGCGGATCGTTGGGGGCGCCCATGAACCCGCGGGAGCGGATGGTTACGCTTGCTGCTACACCCCGCGCCGTCATCAACCGCACGAACCTGCTCGTATTTCACCCTCCCGCGGATCGTTGGGCGCTCCCATCAGCCCGCGGGAGGGTCGGACGCACGATGCGGCCGGGGAGGGAAAGTGCGCCGAATTCGACCATTCTCGCTCGGCGAAAATACGCAATCGGAAGATCGAAACGACGTCGAACGCTCATCTTCGCTGATCGACGCTCATCAAGATGGCGGCATCCGAGGGGCGGAGGAAACGAAAAGGTGTCAGCGAATGGTCAAACGGTTGAGGCTCGAGAGCGCCCTCCACTCTCTCAAACGCCCGAAGACCAAAAAATATGTTCCTGACACCTTTTCTTTACCGAAACTAGATGTCGTAGTACAAGCAGAACTCGTAAGGGTGGGGACGCAGGCGCAGCGCGTCGACTTCGTGTTCGCGTTTGTACCAGAGCCAGGTGTCGATCACATCGGGTGTGAAGACATCGCCGCGCAACAGGAACTCGTGATCCGCCTGGAGGGCATCGAGCGCCGCGTCCAAGGAGCCGGGGGTCTTGGGGACCTTGGCGAGCTCTTCCGCGGGCAGGTCGTAGATATCTTTGTCGAGCGGCTCGCCCGGGTGGATTTTATTCTGAATCCCGTCGATCACCGCCAAGAGCATGGCGGCGAATGCCAGGTACGGGTTGCAGGCGGGGTCCGGGCAGCGGAATTCGATCCGCTTCGACTTGGGGCTGGGGCTGTACATCGGAATCCGACAAGCGGCGCTGCGGTTTCGTTGGGAATACGCCAAGTTCACCGGCGCTTCGTATCCCGGTACCAACCGCTTGTAGCTGTTGGTGGTGGGGTTCGTGAAAGCCAACAGCGCTGGGGCGTGTTTGAGCAGCCCACCGATCGCATACAGAGCCATCTCGCTGAGTCCGGCGTACCCGGACCCGGCAAACAGCGGTTTGTCCCCCTTCCAGAGCGAGATGTGGCAATGCATCCCCGAACCGTTGTCGCCGTACAGGGGCTTCGGCATAAAGGTGACGGTCTTGTTGTGCCGCCGCGCCACATTCTTGATGATGTACTTGTACATCAGCAGTTGGTCAGCCATCTTGACCATTTCTTGAAAACGCAGATCGATCTCCGATTGGCCGGCGGTGGCGACCTCGTGATGCTGGCATTCGACGTCCAATCCGCATTCGATCATCGTCTGCATCATTTCGTTGCGGATGTCCATCAGCTGATCCATCGGAGGGCAGGGGAAATACCCCTCCTTGTGCCGGATCTTGTAGCCGAGATTGGGGGACTCGACCCGCCCCCGATTCCATTCCGCTTCGTTGCTGTCGATATAGAAAAACCCGTGGTTGCTGCGCTGGTCGTAGCGGATGTCATCGAAAATGAAGAATTCCGCTTCCGGTCCGAAGTAGGCCTTGTCGGCGATCCCGGTGGTCTGCAGGTAATTGAGCGCCTTGCGAGCGACGTTGCGCGGGTCGCGCGAGTAGTCTTCGCGCGTGATGGGATCTTGGATATTGCAGATCAACACCAGTGTAGGAATCTGCGTGAATGGATCGAGAAACGCGGTGTCGGATTGCGGTACGATGAGCATGTCGCTCTCATTGATCCGCTGCCACCCGCGAATGCTGGAGCCGTCAAATCCCAAGCCATTCTCGAAAACATCTTCATTCAGCTTGGTCACCGGGATGGTGGTGTGCTGCCACAAGCCGGGAAAATCCATGAAGCGCAAATCGACCGCTTTGACGTCCTTTTCGCGGCAATAGGCCAAGACTTCTTTGGGTGTCATCAAATCTCCTAGAGGGATCGGGGGAAAACGAAGGCGCCGGCGGAAAGCATTCGACGCGGCGAGAATCGCGAGCCGGTGCAGACTGGAAACGGAATCCCAACGCAAACGGCGCGCCAAGCGGAGCAAAATCCCTCGAAGGCTCTTTTGCCCACAAAAGCCAAAGTGTTCCGCTTCTCGCCGACAGCGAGCGTGCCACGATAACGGGCAGGTGTGTTGACGAAACAGGCAATTGCCCGTCCAATCGGGGCGAAGAGGCGGCGGCGGAGCAATTGAGGCGGGGGCGGAGCAATTGAGGACAATTGCTCTACGTTGTTTGTAGAACAGTTGTCCTCAACTGTTCGTCGTTAGCGCCACTGTCAGCAAGAGCAATTGAGGACAATTGCTCTACTATTACCGCAAAGACCCGCAGGCCTATGAGCTCTCCTACTGCATCGCGTCCGAGTCCAAAAAATTTCGCACCGCCGCGTCGCCCGGATGTGGACGCCGACTGGGCAGATCTTTCGAAGCAGTTCTCGATTCAGCCGGGAACCACCTACCTGAATCACGGTTCGTTCGGCATTCCGCCGCGGCCCGTTCGCGAAGCTCGGCGTGCGTGGATTGATGTGGTGGACGCCAACCCGATGGACTGTTTTGTTCGCGAGTTGGAACCGGCTCTACGTATGGCTCGGGAGCGATTGGCTGGCTTTGTCGGGACGACCGCCGCTAATTTGGTGTACGTGGAAAACGCTACCTACGGGATGAACGTGCTCGCGGCAAGTCTTCCACTGGACGCCGGGGATCAGATTGTGCTGAACCCCCACGAATATGGTGCGGTCCGGCGGATTTGGGAGCGAGCGGCGGCGCGAGCCAACGCGAAGGTCGTCGACTTGCCGATGCCTTCCCGGTTCGAATCGCCCGACGAGTTGGTGGAGGAGATGCTGCGGCGATTGCCGCCGCGAACCAAGTTATTGGTGGTCAGCCACATCACATCCCCCACGGCATTGATCCTGCCGATGGAGCTGTTGTGCCGGCGCGTTCGCGAGCGTGGCGTGTTGGTTTGTGTCGACGGTCCCCATGCGCCGGCCCAGATTCCGCTCGATATCGACAGGCTGGAGTGCGACTTCTACGTGGCCAGCTGTCATAAATGGCTAGCCGCCACGCTTGGATCGGGCTTTTTATACGTCCATCCCCAGCAGCAAGGAATGATCCAGCCGTTGCAGAAGAGTTGGGGGCGTCTGCTCCCTGCACTCCCCCAGCGGTGGGACGAGGAGTTTACGTGGAGCGGCACCCGCGATCCCAGCATCTACCTCAGCGTTCCGGCGGCGATCGATTTTTTGGAATCGATCGGGCCGGATGCGTTTCGCGAGCGATTGTACTGGCTGGCGGGCGATGCCGAGCGGCGGTTGCGGGAGCTATTCGGGACGGAGCCCCTGGGTCGCAGCGGGTCCTATCGTTGGTATGGCACGATGGCCCACGTCCCCCTGCCGGAAGGGGATTGGTCGCGGCTGCAAGAACAGCTTTGGACAGCGCACCGCATCGAGATCCCGATCATCTTGTTCGAGGACCGCTGGTACATCCGCGTCTCTTGCCATCTGTACAACACGACCGAAGACCTGGCGTTGCTGCAGACCGCCTTGCAGGAGTTGATCGTCCGAGCCACCTAACCAGCAAATTCCCCAAGGGGCCGGGGTATCACGCCGATGGTTCCTCGGAGACCGATCGCGTGGACAGCCGAGTTACCGATCGACATCCGGGGTCACGACGTTTCCGGACTCCTCGCCCGACCCCTTCTCCGCCTCGGGTTCGGACTTCGATTCCGAGTCCTTGGCGGCCTCGGAATCCCCTTCGTCCGACGTTTCTTTCTCTTCCTTGCCGGCTTTCTTGGCATGCGCCAGCAGGTGGTAGGTCGCGGCGGTGCGGCTGAGCCCGATCATTGCGACGTTCCCTTCGGGATTGACCAACATGAAATAGGGAGCGGAGTCGACGGCGTATTGGACCGCGTACGGGTTGCGTCCGTTTTCGGCAGCCTTCGGCACCAACACCGGCCATTCGTATTTGAACTGTTGCGCTAGCGCCCTCGCTGCCTCCAAGTCGTCATCGGTATTGATCGCCAGACGGAGCGGATTCAAGGTCTTGAACCCGGCCAGACGTTCGGCCAATTCCAGTTGATCGAGCATATCGACGGTCTCGGGGTCGCTCGCTTTCCAGAAGACGACGGCGACCCATTTTCCGGCGATATCTTCGGGGGCGACGGCTCCGCTGTCCGCCGCCGCCTGGGGAAGCGGAAACTTTTGGCCGACCATGGCCAAGCGGGATTCGGCGGCTTGGCAAGCTTGTTGGATTTGCGGTCCTTGGTTGGCGTCGCCGCCGAGCGCTTCGCGGACCGCTGCGACCAACTTCGCCGTGGCCGCGTGATTCTGGCTCGACTCAACCGTGTTGATCAATTCCGCGATCCGTTGGAACTGCACCTCGCTCAACGGCTCTCCGGCTGCCAATTCGACCAGGCTCGGTTTGAGCTGTTCGATCGCTTCGTCGTTGATCAATCCCGGATTCTTCTTCCAGTCGTGGATCCGTTGTTGGACGCCGGACTTGCACAACGCGGCCTGGTCTTCCCAGCGCGCGCGGAGGGCGCGCACGGCCGGGTCCGTGGCTTGGGCGTAATTCGGCAGCACCGTTTCGACGAACTGGGCGGCTTGGGTGTACAAATTGGCGGCGATCAAGCGATCGACGACGGTGCCGACCTTGTCGGTGACGCCAGGACTTTGTGGGTTATTGGCGACCGCTTTCTGCAAGTTATTCAACAAGTTGCTGTAGTCGATTTCGCGGGCCAACGAATTGTCGCGGAGGTGTGCACGGAGTTGGTTGTACCGGATCTCGACTTCCTTTGGGCCGCCGACCCAGAGGGGAACATCGAAGATGACGCGGCCCAACGAGCGGATCGTCTTCTCCAATTCTTCGGCGTGGTCGGCGCCGCTGGCTTCGACCTCTTTCCACAGCGATTGGAATTTCTGTGTGAGTTCGGCAAATTGCGCTCCCTTGGGTCCCAAATCCGGGCGTTGTCCGATCAGCACCAGCTCATCGATGTGGTTGCGGATCCGTTGGTTTTCGAACAAGCTCTGCGCTTCCAGTTCGATCATCGAAAGGTCGGCGATTTCGCGGATCTGCGGATCGGGGTCTTTCAGCAGCGTACGGCACGTTTGGGTCAGAAAGTCGGCCGCCTCGCGGTCGCCGTTGGCGCTCAACTTCAGACTGGCGTCGGCGAAGTACCCCACGACTTCGACGCGTTCGGCGCCGGTCAAGGCCTTGTTGTCGAGCAGTTGTTTGCAGCGATCGAGCACTTGTTGATAGAGGACGTATTTGGACATCGCCTCGGCTTTGTCCAACTTTTTCTCCATCCCGCGCAATTCGTCGAGCCACAGCCCGGCCTTGCGTTGCTCGTAGGAGCGGTCGCATCCGGCGCCGGCGGCGAGAAAGAGGGCGGCGAGCAGCAACAGAGCGGGACCGGCAGGACGCTTGGTCCACCGCCAGCCCGGCAGAAGTTCGTGGAACATCATGATCAGTACTCCCCAATCGAAAATCGTAGTATGGAATGAGTTCGCGCCGTCCCGGTTGATTCCGAGGGCGAGTTCTTTGCGGCGCGGTGCGATGCCCCCGCGCCGACCGCGAAAAACGGTCTAAGGCAATTCGATTCCCCCGGTACGGGGTCCACCTGTTTGCTCCTGAATCGCCTTATTCATGGCAACAAAGGCCAAGCGCAGCTGGTGCAAGATCTCCTGCAGCATCGTTTGTTCTTCGTTGCTCAAGTTACCCTTCGTCTTGTCCTGCAACATGGCCAAAGTGTCAATAAAATGCTGGGCGACCTCCAAATCGGCGATCGCCTGACCCGTATAGGGATCGGGAATCTGGCCTAGGGCCACCAGGGCCTGGGTCGTGAGGGTGCGGACAAGCATCGAGAATGAAGCCGGCGGCATCCGCTGTTCGGCGGACTCGTCGTCGTGAGACAACTGCTCCTGGGCGGTCTTTTTTTCTGCTTCGACTTTGGATTTCCAATCGTCGTCGACGATGATTTTGGGATGCGGTTCGCTCATGCTCGGGCGGTGCCTTTGCCGGAAAATATTGAAGGGTAGCGGGGGAGGGGGAGAGTAGACGGTGGAGGTTACAGGTTGCCACGATCGGCCGGTTCGAATCGCACATGCGCTTCGGGGGCCGAATCGGGACGCGCCGAGCGGGGAGTTTCGCGGGCGGGGGGGGATTCTCGCAATCCGCGGCGGGCGTGTGCCGCTCCGACAAACGCCGCGAACAGCGGGTGGGCCTGTGTCGGCTTCGACTTGAATTCCGGATGATATTGAACCGCGACGAACCAGGGATGTTGGGGCAACTCGATCACCTCGATCAAGCTGCTGTCGGGACTGGTCCCCGAGAAGAGCATCCCATGGGCGGCGAATTGCTGGCGATACAAGTTATTGAACTCGTACCGGTGGCGATGCCGTTCGGTGATCTGAGGGGCGCGGTAGGCCTGGAAGACCCGCGAGCCGTTTTGCAATTGAGCGAGCTGAGCGCCCAGTCGCATCGTACCCCCCAACCGCGTAATGCGCTTCTGTTCGTCCAACAAGCAGATCACCGGGTCAACCGTGTCCTTATCGAATTCGGTCGAATTTGCCTCGGACTTGCCGATCACGTTTCGAGCAAACTCGATGACGGCACACTGCATTCCCAGGCAGATGCCGAAAAACGGCACATTCCGTTCGCGGGCAAAGCGAATCGCCTCCAGTTTGCCGTCGATCCCGCGCTCGCCAAACCCGCCGGGAACCAGGATCCCGTCAAAGCCGCTGAGCAGCCGCTCCGGCCCTTCCAAGGCAATCGTCTCGCTCTGAATCCTGGCCACCCGGATTTGCAAATGATGTTCGGCCGCGGCGTGATCGAGTGCCTCATAGATCGACTTGTACGCGTCTTTATGCGCGGCGTACTTGCCGACGACGGCGACGCTGATCTCGGCAGTCGGGTGCCGCATCCGCTGCAGTAGCTCGCGCCAATCGTCCAATTGCAGGGCTTTGGCCGGCAAGTTGAGCCGCCGAACGATGAGCTGATCGAGCTTGTGGTCGACGAGGCTCAGGGGGACTTCGTAGATCGAAAAATCCTTGTCCCGTTCTTCGATCACCGCCTCCAGCGGGACGTTGCAGAACAGTGCGATCTTTTGGCGGTCATCGGTGCTGATCGGGCGTTCCGAGCGGCAAACCAGGATATCGGCTTGTACACCGATCTGCCGCAGCAGTCCGACCGAATGCTGCGTCGGCTTGGTCTTGAGTTCGTCGGCGGCCTTGAGATAAGGGACCAAGGTCAAGTGGATGAACAGGCAATTCTCGCGGCCAACCTCTTGGGCGAATTGCCGAATCGCCTCGAGGAACGGCTGGCTCTCGATGTCCCCCACCGTTCCGCCGATCTCGGTGATGACCACATCGACGTCGGCAGTGGCCAGCTTGTGGATGCACGCCTTGATTTCGTTGGTGATATGGGGGATCACCTGCACCGTTTGCCCCAGGAACTCTCCGCGGCGTTCCTTGTCGATCACCGCCTGGTAGATCTGGCCGGTGGTGTAGTTGGCGTCGCGCGTCAGGCGGGCGTGCGTGAACCGCTCGTAATGCCCCAAGTCCAAATCGGTTTCGCTGCCGTCATCCAGCACATAGACTTCGCCGTGCTGGTATGGGCTCATCGTCCCCGGATCAACGTTGATATAGGGATCGAGCTTCTGCATCGCGACGCGGAGCCCCCGCCGTTCCAGCAGCATCCCGATCGAGGCGCTGGTCAGGCCTTTTCCCAGCGAACTCACAACCCCGCCGGTAACAAAAATGTGCTTTGCCACACTTACCTCGACCCGCTGAACTTCCCTTGCAACACGCTCGCGCGGCGCTCCGCGCCGCAGCCCGTCGGACGCTTCATGTTATCAGGTTGCCTGGCGACTGACAAACGCTCGGTAATCGGCCTGGGTGTCGATCCCTTTGCAGGCCGCGGGGACCACCCCGACCTGGACCGTCCAACCCGCGTGGAGCGCCCGCAGCTGTTCCAATGACTCGGCGGTTTCGGCCGGGGCAGGGGGGAGTGCGACAAACTCCTCCAGCAAGGCGCGGCGGTAGCCGTACAAGCCGATATGGGCGAAGGCCAGGGCGGGGACGGCGGTCCGCAAGTCCAGTCGCGCGTCCCGTAAAAACGGAATGGGACTTCGACTGAAATAGAGCGCCCGCCCCGCCGCGTCGAAGACGACCTTGACGCAAGCCGGATCGCGAAAGCGGTCGAGATCTCGAATCGGGGTGGCCAAGGTCGCCATCGCGGAGGTCGGATGCTGCTCCAGCAATTCGACCACGCGATCGATCGCCTCCGGTTCGATCTCGGGTTCATCCCCTTGCACATTGACGATCAAGTCCACGGTCGTCAGTCCCGCCGCTGGGTCGCGGATTGCCTGGGCAATGCGGTCGGTCCCCGTCGGCGCGGGACCGGTCAAGCACGCCGCGCCGCCGAAGCCGCGAACCACCTCGACGATCTGCGGATCTTCGCTGGCGACCAGGACCCGAGTCGCACGGCGAGCCCGCGACGCGGCTTCGTACGTGTGCTGGATCAGCGGCTTACCCGTTTCGGCCAACAACAGCTTTCCCGGCAACCGCGTCGAACCCAGCCGAGCAGGGATCACGATCGCACACGCGAGGCGGGACATGGCCATTCTCCTGGGTGGGTTGTTGTGGATCGGCGCTCCGAACATCGAGTCGGATTCTCACGGCGGATCCTCACGGTGGATCCTCGCCTCCCGGATGCCAGGGATGACACCGGCCGATGCGGGCGATCCCCTTGCAGGTACCGCGAAGCGGACCATATTTCTGCACCGCCCCGATGAAGTAGTTGCTGCACGTCGGGTGAAAGCGGCAGCTGCGGCCGACCAGCGGACTGAGCGTGTATTGATAACAGCGCACCAGGAAAATCAACAAGGCGGCGATCAGACGCG
>JBGSLW010000054.1:0-2210 GCA_041740495.1 Pirellulaceae bacterium | reverse complement strand
CGCTAGCCTGCGGTTTCCGGTGTTGGATGCGCGAAGAAACCGCAGGCTAGCGCCAGGCGGCTGAACTCAAGAGGCGAGCGCCAGGCGGCTGAACTCAAGGGGACGCGGACTGTGTTTGGGGACAAAGCCTAGTACCACTTGATCTTGAAGTAGCTGGCGAAGCTGAGCTTGCGGCGACCGGCGGGAGCGGGGTCCTCCACCGGCTTGTAGGTCCCAAAAATTCGATCCCAAACGTCGACCAGGATGCCGAAGTTGTGGTGCCACATTTTCTTGGAGTGGTGCAAGTGATGCACCGGGCGCTGCAACCAAAAGACCAAGTCCGGCTGTTCGTGTTGCACTTGATGTGCATACGCCGCCAACGCGGCGTACATCGTGCAGCCCAACGCGAACCCGATCCCCGCAGTCCAGGAGACCAGGAAGCCGAACCACATGATCGCCAGCCCTGGCAGAAAGTAATCTTTGAACTCGAGCAACCAGCCCTGACCCGTCCCCAACTGATGGTGCTTGGCGTGGATCTTGTGCAGGAACACCCCGGCGTGCATCAAGCGGTGCACGATGTACTCGACCAACGAGCCGACGACCAAGGCAATCAAGAAACTCGAGATCAACGTGATCCAGAACATAGGTCCTCCTGCGATCTCCTGGCAGCCAATTGAAAATTAGGCGCCGGGCGCTACCCTGCGGTTTTTTGGTCCGGCGTGGTCCGAAACGGCAGGCGAGCGCCAGCCGGCTGATCACGTCGGGGTGCCCAGACGTATCCCCACAGGCTGCCAGGCAATATTATCGGCGCAGGACCGAGCGATATTCAAGGGCGCTCGACGCGGCGGAGAACCTCCGGCGGCACGCCGATATCGACCACCGCGATTTCGCCGCACCAATGTTGATACCTCGAGTCGACCAGGGAGGGTTTCAACGCGACCATGGTGGCGGTTAGATCGGCCCGTACGATCGGACCCTCCGGCTCCGGGCGATCGCAGTCCAGCCCGCTGGGCAAATCGATGGCGCACCGCCGCGCTGCCGCCCCGTTCAACGCCGCGATCACGCGCTCCAAAGGGGGCCGAACCTGGCCGCTGGAACCGGTCCCCAACAGGGCATCCACCAGCCAATCGGTCGGGATGCCGTTCACCTGCGCTAATTCCGCGGCCAGCCAGCTCGATTCAGGTTGGGGCTGGAATTGGAACGGGATCGACGTGTGCGACAAGATCCGCCGGTGGATAACAGCCAACTCGCTCAACCGGTCCGGCGCGGCAAACACCAGCACCTTCACCGCGACTCCGGCGATCGCCAGATGGCGAGCCATCACCATCCCGTCCGCTCCGTTATTGCCGGGCCCACAGCAAATCACGCAGGCTCGGCAGGGGGGACGCCCCAACAGCAGTTCGGCACAACCGCGCCCCGCGTTCTCCATCAACACGATCGCTGGAATATCAAACTCGGAGGTCGCAATTTGATCGACCCGACGATGCTGTGCACGAGTATAAACGCGAGCCGTCATGACTTGGACTTTTTCCGAATTCCAATCAGCCCCTCACCCTACCCTCTCCCCCGCAGCGGGGGAGAGGGTAGGGTGAGGGGGCCGCCGGCCAGACGCCATAGGAAAGCAACAACGGAACGGTCGACCGGCAAAGATCGACCGTTCCGTGAGCCAATCGCTCTCGTCGCATTTAGATCAAGGCAGTATGACTGCACCGCCGGTCATCACCAGGGCTTGCCGCGTCGCTCCGGCCAGGCTGATCGGAATCGGGTCGATCAACCAAGGTGCACAGTTCCCCGGGCGGTAGAATCCCAGGGCGTACTGGCATTCGTTGTGCGGATGAATCCCGGTGGCGTACGGCCACGTGACAAACCGAACAAAGAAGTGGGCGGTCGATTTCAGCGGCTGCAGAATCGGACCGGCCGAGTGCCCGTACCGTTCCAGTTGCTCGTCTTCAAAGTACAGCGGTTTGTGGCAGAGGTTGGAGGCCTTCCACGTCACGGTTTGCGGGATCCAGCAGCGAACCGGCATGGAAAAATCTCCCATCGTGCAATCGGCCGGGAGTCTCCACGCGGAGGCCACTGCCGCCAGGTCGGCGTCCCCCAATTGGGATACGGGAATTCGCTGCGTGCCGCCGTGGGTTTGGATCACGACGTAGCCGTGGCGCAAATCAACCATCGAACCGGTACCCAGCGTCTGACCGTGGACGTCGCTCCAGGAACGGGGCTCGCCGGGC
>JBGSLW010000053.1:0-3331 GCA_041740495.1 Pirellulaceae bacterium | reverse complement strand
TCCAACTCGACGCCCAAGGCGACAGCGCCCCCACCCTGAGCTGCCCACCCGGCGACGCCATCCGCCTGCGCGATTGCCTCGCACCGAACCGGCGGGTGCAGATTCGGGTGGAGTTGGTGCCGCTGAAACCTTGATTGCCCTTCGTCGTCACGGCGCATCACTTTAGGTTTACCTCAGCGTGACAACGCGGTGCCGCCCGAAGCTTCCGGCAACGACATAACAGCACACTCGCGGGGTCGATAGGCGGATAGCACCATTCGGCGAACGCAAAGCCGCAAATGCGATGTCGCCGGAATGATCGTGCCGGCGCTCCGGCACGAGAAAGTGCGAGAATGGCCGGCGGCCATCCTCCCAAAGGTTTGCCTTCGCGGAATGCACTCTGGCGCGACTCGGTAGCCCAAGCGACATTGGTCCTTGCGCAGGCCGCACCCGCCCTACTTGAGGTGAACATCGATGCGAATCCATTCGGCGCCCTGCGCCTTTTCGTCGACCAGCGCACACTGCAAAGCGACCCTGCGCGGCCCCGCGCGCAATCTCCTGTGCGGCTGCTTGCTATTGGCCCTGTCGTCAACCTCGGCAAACGCCGACGACTGGATCAATCCAGGCTCTGGCGACTGGTTCGTTGGCAGCAACTGGGCTGATGGCACGGTGCCGACCGGCGCGGACAGCGCCATCGTCGACAACGGGGGAACAGCAGGTTTGTCAAATTTTGAAGCAGTTGCCAACCTCGTTGTCGTCGGTTGGAGTCAGGGAAAATCCGGTCGTCTCGAGATTACCGATAATGGCAAACTAACCGGTGCGTTCAGTTGGATCGGTGACAACGTCGGTAGTGTCGGCGAAGTAAGAGTAGATGGCGTGAATGCGCGATGGGAAGCGACGCAATTGATCATAGGGCGATCGGGGACCGGGTTTTTGAGTATTTTGGGAGGTGCGTCCGTAGTCAGTGCAGATGGAATCATTGGCAATAAAGGCGTTGGCGCCGTTCTGATCGAAGGTGCAGGCTCGCGTTGGACAAACAACGGAAATCTGACGATTGGTTTGTTCGATACCGCTCTAGGGCGACTTGACATATTGTCTGGCGGCACGGTAAGTAACCAATCCGCATCGATTGGCGCAAGCGCAGATTTGACCACAGTGACCGTAGATGGCGTGGGTTCGGTTTGGGATAGTAATGGTGAGGTAACGATAGGTAACTCGGGAGCGGGGGAGTTGTATCTGCTGAATTCCGGCACGGCTTCTGTCGCTGGAGGAGCGGGAACACTCGTCCTTGGGAAGTTTTTTGGCAACGGCAATGGGCGAGGTGACTTAAATATCGGTTTGGGAGAGGTTCCGGGTATCTTGCGTGCTGCCAAAGTGGTTGGTGGAGATGGCGATTCTTCAATCAACTTCAATCATTCCAGCACAAACTATGCCTTTACCAGCACCGGGAATCTATCTGGCTCACCCGTCGCTATCGAAGGCGGCGCGATAGTCAATCAAATTGGTTTGGGGTCGACGACCCTGCTCGGCGCAAACACGTACTCCGGATCAACCAATGTAATTGCGGGTGAGTTGGTGGTGATGGGAGCAATAGACTCGACGTCGCCATTCAGCGTTGCGCCAACCGGATCGGCCGACGCGGGGATCCGCAGCGGGGGCACGGTAAGGAGCAGGATAGGTGTGCTTGGGAGCGGTGTTGGCAGCTCTGGTCGCATGGAAGTATCAGGTGTTGGGTCCACGTGGAGCACCGATGGCGAGTTGATTGTTGGACAGGCCGGAACGGGCAGTCTGGTGTTCACGGATGGCGGCTCTTCCATCATCGGAGCCAGCCAGTTCCCCGGCGAATTGGTGGTTGGCAAAGATGTTGGGTCCACTGGAACCCTAATTGTGGATGGTCCGAGGACTCGTATTAACGCCGTGCAAGGGATGCTGATCGGGCCAGAGGGATCGGGTCGGTTAGATATATTGCGTGGTGGTTCTGTCGTCACCTCGAACACGAATGTCGTCGCATCGTTTCCGTCAGGGCAAGGGGTGGTTACAGTCGACGGTGTTAATTCCAAGTGGACTACAACAGGGCTTGTGTTGGGTCGGAGAGGCCACGCGGAGCTTTTGGTCTCTTCTGGTGGCCAGATTGTGACTCCCGGGCCCGTGTGGATCGGTGGCGCGACTGACGCAGATTCGGGGTCTGGAGTGGCCGTTATCGACGGACAGGGTTCCGAGTGGCTGGCGACAGGCGGAGTTTCTTTCTTAATTGGAGAGACGGGTTCGGGAATTTTGCGTGTGCGCAACGGCGCCCTGGTAGAGGCAGATAGCGTTACGTTGGGTGGGCGTGCTAAAGGAGTCGGCGAATTGAGCGTAGAAGGTCCGACGTCGACGTTTAGGAGCGTCAATGGATTGGGTGTAGGAGCGTTGGGAGCGGCGACGTTTAATATCACAGCGGGTGGTCATGTAATAAATTCATTCGCTAGTATTGCTGGCGCTTCTGGTGTCATCGCGACGGCAACGGTAGACGGGAACGGATCTCGGTGGGAGATCGGCGGAGCCCAATTTCCGTTCCGGGTTGGAGTTCGCGGTATCGCGGTGCTTTCCGTTCATAATGATGGCGCGGTGTCAGTTGGGGGCGGTGCAGGCACGCTGAGGCTGGCGAGCTTTTCAGAATCGACGAGCGCACTAAACATCGGAAGCGGGAGCGACAGTGGCGCAGGAGTTATTGAGGCATCTCTCGTCGATGGCGTGGGTAGTGCTTCCCTGAACTTCAAGCACGGCGAGTTGGATTACTATTTCACCCGAAACGGCCAATTTGGCGGGGGGGTGGTTCGAATAGGCGGGAGTGTTGCTGTGAGTCAGGTCGGCACCGGTACCACATCGCTGCTTGGCTTCAATGATTACTCCGGCGCCACGACGGTCAATGCCGGTACCCTACGCGTCATGGGTTCCATCACTTCAGCGGCCAGTGTAAATAATGGCGGCACGTTGAGCGGTAGCGGCACAGTCGCTGCGGTCAGCGTGGCCGACGGAGGGTCGCTGGCGCCGGGGAATACAGTCGGCACGTTGACCACCGGAAGGCTGACGCTCGCCAATGGCTCGCGGCTGAACTTCGAACTAGGGGCGCCAGGAGTCGGAAGCAGTGATTCTCTGACGGTAGTCGGGGACCTCGTCCTCGACGGTGTGCTCAGCGTCCAGGTTTTGCCGGGTTTCTCGGTGGGTACGTAGGGGCTTTCGTGTTTCGTGTGGACCAGGCGACTTGACGAGCGGGTTGTCGTTGGGGGTTGATAGCGGCCCTTTCCCTGACGATGCGAGCCGGTGATGAGCGACCCGATGACCGATCTGTTCACCCAGGCACTGGGCTTGC